>WHTA01000066.1 GCA_009379825.1 Streptosporangiales bacterium | reverse complement strand
CTCACCCGACCGGGTAAGCACAGATGCTGATCTTGTTGGCTTGACACCAGACATAGAAGCGTCAAGCCATCGTGGTGGGCCAGGGTCGGCGCCGGCACCCAGCACCCGCCGGACAGATCCCGGGCATGACACCCCGAAGGGGTCAGACGCTTCAGGAGTCACAACAGGCGCCGAGCGACCGGCGCCAACCCTGCCAGCCAGCCCCAGGCCAGCCACCACGAACACTTACAGACGCTTCAGCGGGAGTTCGGGGCGCCGCAGGACGTCGAGTGGTCGTACGACCGCGACGGCCGGCTGTGGCTGCTGCAGTCCAGGCCGATCACCACGCTGTTCCCGCTGCCGGAGACGACGCGGTCCGGCGTACGCGCCTTCCTCTCCGTCAGCGCGGTGCAGGGCGTGCTGCAACCGCTGACGCCGATGGGGTTCTCCGTGATGCGCATGTCGGCGGCCGGAATGATGCGAAGCGCCGGCCTGTCCGTCGACCCGTACCGAGGCCCGGCCGGCTTCGTCGCGGCCGGCGGCCGGATGTACGCCGACCTGACCGCCGTCGTGCGGAGCAAGAAGCTGCGCAAGGACCTGCCGCAACGGATGCAGATCCAGGGGCCGCGGGTGGCCGCCGCGGTCGAGCGGCTGCTCACCGACCCGCGGTTCTCCACGCAGCCGGGGCTGCCGTTCCGGCCGCGCTCGATGGTCCGGGCGGCCGCGAGGTACGCGGGTCCGGTCGTCGCCGGCACCGTGCGTGCGCTGGCGCGCCCGGACGCCGCACGCGCCCGTGCGTACCGGATCGCGAGCGAGCTCGAGCACCACACCACGGCGCCGGCGGGGGAGCTGCCCGCGGCCGAGCGGCTGGAGTTCGTCGAGACGGTGCCGCGCGACGTGCTCGGCCGACGGATGACCGGCCTGATCGGCATCCTGATCGGCGGGCTCGGGGCCAGTGACCTCCCCCGAGCGCTACTCGGCCCGTACGCCGAGCCTGGCGACCTCGACGCGGTGTTGCGCGGCATGCCGCACAACCCGACCACCGAGATGGACCTCGAGCTGTGGCGGCTGGCGCGCGCCGCCGAGGACGTCCGCGACGTACTGCTCGTGCACCCGCCCGCGGAGCTCGCCGCTAGGTACCGCGACGGCAGCCTGCCCGACATTGGGCTGACCGAGTTCCTGGCGAAGTACGGCAGGCGAGCGGTGGCGGAGATCGACGTCGGGGTGCCGCGGTGGGTGGAGGACCCGACGCCGGTGTTCGCGGTGATCGCGAACTACCTGCGGGTGACCGACCCCGAGCAGGCACCGGACCGAAGGTTCGCGCAGGCGGCAGCGGAGGCGGAGGCGAAGCTCGTCGAGCTGGTCGAGCGGGCCAAGCCGCGCCGGCCGGTACGGGCGCGGCTTGCCGGGTTCTTCATGCGACGTGCGCGCGCCATCGCGGGACTGCGGGAGCTGCCGAAGTTCTGTTCGCTGCACGGTTTCCAGCAGATGCGGGAACAGCTGCTGGCCGTCGGTGCCGAGCTGGCGGACCGTGGGCTGCTCGACCGCGCGGACGACATCATGTTCCTTGACTTCCCCGAGGCCAAGGCCGCGGTCGCCGGCAGCGACCTGCGCGAGCTGGTGGCGCAGCGCCGCGAGGTCCACGAGCGCGAGATGCGCAGGCGGCACGTGCCCATGGTGCTGCTGTCCGACGGCACGGAGCCGGAGTCCGAGCTGGCGCCGCGGGTGACCGCCGACGGCGCGCTCGTCGGCATGGCCGCGTCGCCCGGCGTGGTCACCGGCCCGGCCAGGGTGATCGTCGACCCGGCCGGCGCGCACCTGGAGCCCGGCGAGATCCTCGTAGCGCCGTCGACCGACCCCGGCTGGACACCGCTGTTTCTCACCGCCGGCGGCCTGGTGACGGAGACCGGCGCGCCGAACTCGCACGGCCCGACGGTGGCCAGGGAGTACGGAATCCCCGCGGTGATCGGGGTACCAGCCGCAACCACCACGATCCGCTCCGGCCAACATATCACCGTGGACGGCTACACCGGCACCGTAACGGTCACCGACGAGCCGGTCAGTGTTGGTTGAGTATGGTGGCGCGCTCCTTGACGTGGGTGGGCACCGGTTCGGTGCAGTCGTCGGCGGTCTGGGGGTCGCCGGCGACCGTGTGCAGGGGGAGCACGCCGGCCCAGATCGGTAGCTCCAGGTCGGACTCCTCGTCCTTCACGCCGCCGGAACGCACCTTCACCGACACCTCGGTGAGCGGCAGGGCGAGCACGGTAGTGGCCGCCAGGTCCTTGCGGGTGGGCTCGCGCAGCGTCGCCGCGCGGCCGGGCACCAGGTGGTCGACCAACAGGTCGAGTGCGTGTCGCTTCTCGGCCCGTTCGAGCTTGCGCGGGGTGCCGAAGATGACGGCACTGCGGTAGTTCGCGGAGTGGTGGAAGCCGGACTTGGCCAGCACCAGGCCGTCCACGTGCGTGACGGTGATGCACACCGTGGTGTCGCCGCCCGCAGTCACCAGGTTGCCCGCCGCGACCGAGCCGTGGAAGTAGAGCGTGCCGTCCGGTGCGTCAGGTGCGTCGGGGGACAGGTCCACGGCGTACGTGGTCGGGAGTACGACGGGGGCGCCGTCCATCACCACGCCGAGGTGGCAGAACATGCCCTCCTGCACGATCTCGTGCAGCATGGCGCGGTCGGTGGCGCCGCGGTCGGCGTTCCTCGTGAACGTGGTCCGCGGTGTGCTGGACAGCGGGGTAGTGGTGACGGTCATGGCTTCAGCCTCGGGTAGAAGTGGCCGAGTCGACCAGTCCATTCGTAAGCTTGCTCGGCAGGCCATTTTCGCTCGGGAGATCGATGTCGCGTTCCGTACCTGTGGAGCTGGCGGTCACGCTGGACCGCGCGGCGGCCACGGCGTTGCCGCAGCAGCTGGCCGGCGCGCTGCGCGACCGGGTGCGCGACGGCGAGCTGCGGCCGGGTGTCCGCCTGCCGTCCACCCGTGACCTCGCCCGCCAGCTGCGGGTGTCGCGGGCGGTCGTGCAGGCGGCGTACGACCAGCTGCACGCGGAGGGCTGGCTGCTCGGCCGGGTGGGCGCGGGTACGTACGTCGCCGACGTGGGCGGCGCGGACACGCCGACGCGTCCGGCGACGCCGCCACGGCAGCGGGCGACGGCGGCTCGGGTAGTCTCGCTGCGGCCCGGTGTGCCGCTGGCCGAGACCCGCCCGCACCCGACCTGGCGGCGCGCCTGGCGCGAGGTGTCCGCATCAGTGCCGCCGGCCGGCTACCCGGACCCGCTCGGCCTGGTCGAGCTGCGCGCCGCCGTCTGCGAGTACCTGGGCCGCGCCCGCGGTGTCGCGTGCCGGCCGGACGAGGTGATGATCACGACCGGCACCTCGCACGGCTGGCAGCTGCTGCTGGACGCGGTGCTCACCGACGCCCGCAGGATCGGCGTGGAGGACCCCGGGTACCGCAAGGCCGTCGCCGCCGTGCGACGCGCCGGCCGGGAGCTGGTCGACGTCCCGGTCGACAGGGACGGGCTTATCGTCGACGCGCTGCCGCGCGACGGCGCGCTCGCCGCGGTCTACACCACGCCCGCACACCAGTTCCCGCTCGGCGGTCGGCTGCCCGCGGGACGCAGGTACGCGCTGCTCGACTGGGCGCGCCGCCACCGCTCGCTGATCATCGAGGACGACTACGACAGCGAGTTCCGCTACGACGTGGCGCCGCTGCCGGCGCTCGCCCAGCTGGACCGGGCGAGCGTCGTGTACCTCGGCACCGCGTCGAAGACCCTGGGCCCCGCACTGCGGATCGGTTGGCTGGTGGCCGATGCGGACGTCGTGGCGCGGCTCGCCGCCTTCCGCAGCGAGGTGAACGACCTCCCGGCCTGGCCCGTGCAGCGCGCGCTGCTCGCGCTCTTCCGCGACGGGCACGTCGACCAGACCGTACGCAGGGTGCGGCGGACGTACCTCGACCGGTGCCGCCGGGTGTGCGCGGCGCTCGCACCGTACGGCGAGATCGTCGGCGAGGACGCGGGTCTGCACGTCAACCTGTTGCTGCCGGACGCGGCGACAGAGGCCAGGGTCTGCGCGATCGCTGCGACAAATGGGGTGGAAGTCGACGCACTGAGCGACTTGCGGCGTTCGGCGTCTGGACCCCGTGGGTTGGTCGTCGGGTACGGTGCCAACTCGGATGCGGACCTCGACTACGCGCTCGCGACGTTGGTCGCGGCACTTCGGGAAGGACGGTGACGTGGCCGACGGGATCGAGGAGCGGGTAGCCGCCTCGATGGCCGAGCTGACGCTCGAGCAGAAGGTGGGGCAGCTGTTCGTCACGTGCCTGTTCGGCGCGGACGCCACGCGGCCGGCCGCCGAGGACGAACGCCACAATCTCGCCGCATTCGGGCTGCCGACTCCCGCGGACATCGTCCGCAAGTTCCACCTCGGTGGTGTGCTCTACGCCGACTGGGCACACAACACCCAGCATCCGGAGCAGGTGGCACAGCTGTCCAACGGCCTGCAGTCCGTCGCCGTCGACGACGCGTCTGGCATCCCGCTGTTCCTTGCGGCGGGGCAGGAGCGCGGTACCGGTGAGCCGCTCTGCGCCACATGCACGCAGCTGCCTGGCGCCATGGCGCTCGGCGCGTGCGGCAACGACCGCGACGCGTACCAGGCCGCGCTCGTCGCCGGGCGCGAGCTCACGGCGATGGGTGTGAACCAGGTGCACGCACCCGTCGTGGACGTCGCCGCCAACCCGAAGAACCCGGTCGTCGGTGTGCGCTCGTTCGGTGCCGACCCCGAGCTGGTCGCGCGGCTGGCCGCGGCGACCGTACGCGGGTGTGCCGACGCCGGCATCAGCACCGTCGCGAAGCACTTCCCGGGGCACGGCGACACCACGGTCGACAACCGCACCGGTGTGCCGGTCCTCGACCGGGACCGCGAGGAATGGCAGCGGCTGGACGCGGCTCCGTTCCGCGCAGTCGTCACCGAAGGCGTGGAAGCCGTGCTCGCGGCGCACGTCGCGGTGCCGGCGCTGGACGAGTCCGGTCGGCCCGCGACGCTGTCCGCGCCGATCCTGACCGAGCTGCTGCGCGACGAGCTCGGCCACGACGGCCCGATCCTCGTGGACTCGTTGCGGATGCGCGGGTTGCGCGCGATGTACGGCGACGAGCAGCTGCCGGTGCTCGCGCTGTCCGCGGGCGCCGACCAGCTGCTCGTACCGCCGAACCTGGAGCTTGCGATCGGTGCGGTGCTGGACGCCGTGCGCCAGGGCACCTTGACCGAGGACCGCATCGACGAGTCGGTGGCCAGGATCCTGCGGCTGAAGCTCGCCCGCGGACTCTTCGACGCGCCGTACGTCGACACCGACGAGGTGGCGGCCGCGATCGGCGGTGCCGACCACAACGAAGGCGCCGCGCGGATCGCCGACCGCACGGTCACGCTGGTACGCGACGACGCCGGTGCCGTGCCGTTGGACCCGTCGTGGCAGGCGGTGCTCGTGGTCGGTGTCGGTGAGTCCGCCACCGCCGCGCTCGCCGAGGAGCTGGGCTCGTACGCGTCCTGGACGGTGGGTGTCGACACCGGGGCGGCGCCGGACGAGGAGGCGATCAAGTCCGCGGTCGCGCGCGCGAAGCACCACGACGTGGTGGTGCTGCTGACCAACCGCGCGTGGGACACGACGATCACCGACCCGAACGCCGGCCAGCGGCACCTGTTGGCGGCACTGCTCGAGACCGGCACCCGGGTCGTCGTCGTCGCCACGAACGACCCGCATGACCTGGTCTACGCGGAGCGGGCGGAGACCTGCCTGGCCACCTACGGCGATGCCGAGGTGTCGATGCGCGCGCTCGCCCGGGTTCTGATCGGTGCCGTCGAGCCACGCGGGCGGTTGCCGCTCGAGCTGCCCTGGACGTCGTGACACCGGCGAAGGCGCGCGATCTGATCCTCCGCCGGTTGCCGCCGTACACCGGCCCCGGCTGTTATCCGAGCGCAGTGCTGCTGCTCGCGCGCAACGGCGTCGTCGGCGTGCACGAGGCGTACGGCGACGCCGTGTGCTACGACGCCGACGGTCGCGTGCTGTCCGCACCGCGGCGCGTGCCGGCACAGACCGACACCGTCTACGACCTCGCGTCGCTGACCAAGACGGTCACCGCGATGACCGTGCTTGCCCTCGCCGAGCGCGGGATGCTGGCGCTCGACCAGCCGGTGCGAGAGCTGTTGCCGGTGTTCGCCGGCGCCGACCGCACGGCGGTGACCGTGCGGCAGCTGCTCGCGCACACCGCGGGCCTGCCGGCGACGATCGCGCTGTGGCGGCAGCCAGCGAGCCGCCGCGACCTGTACGCGCGGGTGGCCGGAGTGCCGCTGCACGACCGGCCCGGTGTCACGTACGAGTACTCCGATCTCGGCCCGATACTCGCGGGGGCGATCTCGAGCAGCTGACCGGCAGCCGCCTCGACGAGGTGGTGCACGACCTGGTGACCGGCCCGCTCGGCATGGTCGACACCGGCTTCCTGCCTACGCCGCAACGGTGCGCGGCCACCGAGGTGCAGCCGTGGACGGGACGGTCGCTCGTCCGCGGCGAGGTGCACGACGAGAACGCCTGGGCGCTCGGCGGCGTGGCCGGTCATGCCGGGCTGTTCGGCACCGCGTGCGACGTGGCGCTGCTCGCGCACGCCGTGGCGACCGACGGCGGCGCGGCGCTGCGGCCTGGCTCGGTCGAGGCCATGCTCGCCGACCACGGCCACGGCAACGGTCTCGGCGTCGACCTGGACAAGCCGAGGACGATGGGCGCGCTCGCGTCCGCCGCCACGGCCGGGCACACCGGCTTCACCGGGACGTCGTACGTGCTCGACACGCGCACCGGCGCCGTCGCCGTGCTGCTGACCAACCGGGTGCACCCCACGCGCGACGGGGGCGCGGTGAACGAGTCGCGGGTCGCGGTCGCCGAGGCGTTGCTGCCCGTGACCGAAGCCGCCACCGCGCTCCGGCCCGGACGTATGAGGTAGACGCAGAGCCGCACTGGTAATAGCAGGTGCCAGCATCTCCCTGGTGATGGGTCGAGTTCCCGGTGCGGGCATGAGAAGATGCGCCGGTAACTTTCCAACGTATGTGGAGGCGGCAAGGTGAGCAGTTCGCAGTCACCGCCACAACCGGGAGGGGTGCAGGTTCGCATCCGTTCGCTGCTTCCATCGCTGCGTCCGGCGGAACAACGCGTCGCCGAGCACATCCTGAACGACCCCAGTGGGGCACCGAACCTGACCATCACCGAGCTCGCCCAGGCCTGCGGCACCTCGGAGACGACGGTGATCCGATTCTGCCGAGCCATCGGGTTCGACGGCTACCCGGGGCTGCGTCTCGCGCTCGCTTCCGATGCCGGCCGTGAGGCCGGCACCGACAACGCCGCTGTGGGTGGCGACATCTCACCGAGCGACAGCCTGGCTGAGGTCGTGCGCAAGGTCGGCTGGCACGACGCGCGCGCGATCGAGGACACCGTGAGCCAGATCGACGTCGAGGTGCTCGAGCAGGTGGTGGAGGCGTGTGCCGGCGCGGGCCGGATCGACGTCTACGGCGTCGGTGCGAGCGCGTTCGTCGCGCTGGACCTGCAACAGAAGCTCTACCGGATCGGCCGGCACGCGTTCGCCTGGTCCGACACCCACGTGATGCTCACCAGCGCCGCGTTGCTCGGCGCCGGCGACGTCGCGGTGGCCATCTCGCACAGCGGTGAGACCGACGACACCATCGACGCGCTGACCCAGGCCCGCGAGCGCGGCGCGACCACAGTGGCGGTGACGAACTTCCCGCGCTCTGGCATCTCCGCGGTGGCCGACCACGTGCTCAGCACCGCAGCGCGCGAGACCACGTTCCGCTCCGGTGCCACGGCGAGCCGGATCGCGCAGCTGAGCGTCATCGACTTCATCTTCGTCGGCGTCGCACAGCAGACCTACGACCAGGCACGGGGAGCGCTCGAGGCGACGTACCTCGCCGTACAGGGCCGGCGCGGCGGTGCGAGCCACGACCGCAAGTCGCGACGCGGTACGGCCTGATGGGCCTCGTCGACGCGCCGACCGAGGAGCGCAACCCGCGCACGACGGAGATCGACCGGCTGCCGACGCTCGACGTGCTGCGACTGCTGAACCACGAGGACTCGCTGGTGTCGCCCGCCGTGGCGGCCGTACTCCCTGAACTGGCCAGGGCCGTGGACGTGGTCGTCGACCGGCTGTGCGCGCACGGGCACGTGCACTACTACGGGGCGGGCACCAGCGGCCGGCTGGCGGCGCTGGACGCCGCCGAGCTGCCGCCCACGTTCTCCGTCGCCAACGACCTGGTCGTCGCGCATCACGCCGGCGGAGCCGTGGCCCTGACGTCGGCGATCGAGAACGTCGAGGACGACGAGGCGGCGGGAGCGGCCGAGGCGGATCGGTTGGGCAGCAGCGACGTGGCGGTCGGCATCGCGGCGAGCGGGCGCACCCCGTACGTGCGTGGCGCGCTCGTCCGCGCCCGCGAGCGCGGCGCGGCGACGATCCTCATCACGGCGAACCCGAAGGCCGAGCTCGCGGCGCTTGCGGACGTCCACGTCGGGCCGGACACCGGCCCGGAGGCGATCGCCGGCAGCACCAGGCTGAAGGCGGGCACGGCGACGAAGCTGGTGCTGAACTCGCTGTCCACTGCGGTGATGGTGCGGCTGGGCCGTACCTACTCGAACCTGATGGTGCACCTGCTCGCGACGAACGAGAAGCTGCGCGGGCGGTCGGTGCGGATCCTCGCCGATGCCACCGGTCTCGAGCACCGGGTGTGCGCCGACGCGCTGGCCGCCGCCGAGGGCGACCTCAGGGTGGCGCTCGTCGCCCTGCTCGCCGAGGTGCCGGCGCCCGCCGCAGCCGCGGCCCTGGACCGCACCGACGGCACCGTCCGCGCCGCGCTCGCCGCGGTGGCCGAGGAACCCTAGTCCTCGCCGAGGTAGGCCTTGCGGACGTCGGGGTTGCCGAGCAGGTTGGTGCCGGTGTCGGAGAGCACGATGGTGCCGACCTCGAGTACGTGCCCGTAGTCGGCGAGCTCGAGCGCCGCCTGCGCGTTCTGCTCGACCAGCAGGATCGTCGTACCGCGCTGCCGCAGCTCGGTCAGCGTCTCCACGATCCGCGCCATCATGATGGGGGAGAGGCCCATCGACGGCTCGTCCAGCATCAGCAGCGTCGGGGCGGACATGAGCGCGCGCCCGATCGCGAGCATCTGCTGCTCGCCGCCGGAGAACGTGCCCGCGTGCTGCTTCCTGCGGTCGTGCAGCACGGGGAACAGCTCGTAGACCCGCTTAAGGTCGGTGGACGTGTTCTGGCCGCGCCTGGCGTAGGCGCCGAGCGTCAGGTTCTCCTCCACGGCCATCCTGGGGAAGATCCGCCTGCCCTCGGGTACGTGCGCGAGGCCGTGCTGCACGATGGTGTGCGCGGCCAGCTTGTCGATGCGGTCGCCGCGGAACGTGATGGTGCCCGCGGCCGGCTGGTGCAGTCCGGAGATCGTGCGCAGCGTGGTGGTCTTGCCCGCACCGTTGGTGCCGATGAGGCTGACCAGCTGCCCTTCCTCGACGGTGAAGCTGATCCCCTTGACGGCCTTGATCTTGCCGTACGCGACCTCGACGTCGGCGACTTCCAGGATGGGGCTCACTGGTCCGTCCTCCCGTCCTCGGCCTCGTCCCCGGGTTCGGCCGTGGAAGAGGTACCGGTGCCCAGGTAGGCGTCGATGACCCGCTCGTCGGACTGCACCTGCTCCGCGGTGCCCTCGACGAGCTTCTCGCCGCGGACGAGGCAGGTGATCCGGTCGCACAGCCGGAAGATGAAGCGCATGTCGTGCTCGATCACGACCACGCCGAGTCCCTGTTCGCGGATCTCGAAGATCAGGTCGGTGACCTTGCCCGTCTCGTTCGGGTTCATGCCTGCGGTGGGCTCGTCGAGGAGCAGCAGCCCGGGGTCGGTGGCCAGCGCGCGGGCGATCTCCAGCCGCCGCTGGTCGCCGTACGACAGGTTCCGCGCCAGCGTGTTCCCGACGCTGGCGAGGCCGACGAAGCCGAGCAGCTCGCGCGCCCGGTCGACCGTCTCGCGCTCTTCCGTGCGGTAGCGCCGGCCGCGCAGGACGGACGTGAGCACACCCGACTTGGTCCGGCAGTACCTGCCGACCATGATGTTCTCCAGGGCCGTCATGTTGCCGAACAGCCGGATGTTCTGGAACGTACGGGCGATGCCCGCGGCAGCGACCTTGCGTGGCTTGAGCTTGAGCGCATTGCCGCGGTAGAGCACGCGTCCGGCCGTCGGGCGGTACATGCCGGTGAGGCAGTTGAAGAACGTCGTCTTGCCCGCGCCGTTCGGGCCGATGAGGCCGACGATCTCGCGGTCGTGCACCTCGAAGTCCACCGCGTTGACCGCGACCAGACCACCGAACCGCATGGTGACGCCGCTCGCGTGCAGCACCGGGGTGCTCTCCGGAACCGGTACCGGCTCGGAAGCGGTAGGTAGGGAGGTGGATGTCATTTCGGCTTCACCTCCGTGTCGGCGACTTCGCCTTCGAGCTTGACGGCGAGCTGCTCGTCCTCCTCGTGCAGCTCGAGCTGGCGGCGCTTGCTGGCGATGATGCCTTCCGGCCGGAACCGCATCATCACGATCAGCAGCAGGCCGAACAGCAGCAGGCGGTAGTCGGAGAAGAAGCGCAGCTTCTCCGGCAGCAGCTTCACGATCGTCGCGCCGAGCAGCACACCGACGACCGTGCCCATCCCGCCGAGCACGACCGCGGACAGCACGAACGCCGACTCCAGGAACTGGTACTGGTCCGGCGTCACGGACACGTCGTAGTGCGCCTTGATGGTGCCGGCGAGGCCGGCGAGGAAGGCACCGCCGGAGAACGCGAGCAGCTTCAGCCCGAAGGTGTTGATGCCCATCGCCTCGGCAGCCCGCTCGTCCTCCCTGATCGCCACCCAGCCGCGGCCGATCCGCGAGTCGTTGAGGCGCATGAACGCGACGATGACGGCCACGGTCACCACCATCAGGAGCAGGTAGTAGTTGCCGAACCGGCCGATCTCGATGCCGAGGACGTTGTGGCTGTCACCGAAGTCGAACCCGCCGATCGCCAGGTCGGGGATGCCGGGGATGCCGTTGGGGCCGTTGGTGAGGTCCGGCCCGTTCGAGCCGTCCAGGTTGTTCATGGTGATGCGGAAGATCTCGCCGAAGGCCAGCGTGACGATGGCGAGGTAGTCGCCGCTGACCCGCAGCGCGGGGCTGCCGATCACCAGACCGAAGCCGGCCGCGACCACCGCGCCGATGAGGACCACCACGATGAACGGCGGGTGCCAGTCGATGGTGGCGAACGCGGACTGCGACAGTATGGCGCCGACGTACGCACCCGAGCCGAGGAACGCGATGTAGCCGAGGTCGAGGATGCCCGCCAGGCCGACCACCATGTTCAGGCCGATCGCCGTGGTGGCGAAGATCAGCACCAGCGTGGCGATCGACATGTACGCGTCGCCGGTGCCGCCGGAGAGCAGCGGTACGGCGAACGGGAACAGGAACGCGACGGCGAACGCCGCCAGCATGGTGACCCGGCGGAAGCGGGTCACGACCTCGCCCAGGTAAGCGATCACCCCGGCGTTCCTGAGGACGACGAAGAGCCCGGTGACGAACACCAGGAAGTCCACGAAGATCCAGGCGTCCTCGCGCGTCACGCCGTAGCTGGCGAACCCGAGCCCGAGCCCCATGGTGATCGCGATGAGCACGATCTGGGCCCAGTCGGGCAGCTGCCAGTCCGGCTCCCTTGCCGGTGGATCGGCGAGCGCCCGGGAGGCGAGGAAGACCAGCAGGCTGCCGGCGAAGACGACCCATCCGCCGGGGTCCACGTTGATCAGACCGCCCAGCTGCACTGCGATCGCGGCCAGGACGAGCGCGACGACCAACAGGGCGAAGAAGCCGACCGTACGGACGCCGCTCTCCGCGCCGGGGAGCAGCGGACGCAGCCCGTCGGCAAGCGGTCCGCGTACGGCGGCAAGGAAGAGCAGACCGACGACCGCGAGCACGATCGTGTACACCTGCGGGCCGATCGGCCACAGGTACACCGTCAGGTCGCCGAGGATGTCGTCGTCGTACGTCCACGGCATCAGCGCGCCTGCAAACATCAGCACGATGCCGGCGAGGGACAGCGACCACGCGACGTTCGCGAAGCGGGCGCGCAGCCAGTTGTCCACTTTGCTTCTCATGCGCGATCGACCACCCTCGCGCCGAGCAGGCCCTGCGGCCGGAACACCAGGACGATGATCAGCAGCCCGAACGCCCAGACGTCCTTCCACGCGCTGCCGCCGAACTGGCCCGGGATGAACTGGGTGGCGAGCGTCTCGAGCAGGCCGAGGACGAGCCCGCCGACCACCGCCCCGTAGATGTTCCCGATGCCGCCGAGTACCGCCGCCGTGAACGCTTTCAGGCCGGCGATGAAGCCCATCCGGAAGTCGATGTTCGTGTACGCCAGGCCGTGCGCGATGCCGGCGATGGCCGCCAGCGCGCCACCGAGCGCGAACGCGACCATGATCATCCAGTCGACGTTGATGCCCATCAGCCTTGCGGTGTCAGGGTCCTGCGAGGTCGCCTGCATCGCGCGTCCGGTACGGGTGCGGTTGATGAACCAGTACAAGAGCATCGTGCAGATCGCCAGGGCGCCGATGGTGAAGAGCGCGGAACGCTGGACGGTCACCCCGAAGAAGTTGATCGGCGTGCCGGTGAGTACGTCGATCTGGGGGAACGGCAGCGCCCGGCTGGAGTCGGGGAAGGTGGGGATCCGTCCGTAGAAGATGCGGACGGCCTCCTGTAGGAACACCGAGGCGCCGATCGCCGTGATCAGTGGCGCCAGCCGCGGCGCGCCCCGCAACGGCCGGTAGGCGAACCGCTCGAGCAGGACGGCCATACCCACAGAAGAGGCGATCGCCGCGATCAGCATGAACGGGAAGACCCACAGCGAGGTGTTGTCGCGGAACAGCGCCAGCCAGACGGTGAGTCCGCCGAACGCGCCGATCATGAAGACTTCGCCGTGCGCGAAGTTGATGAGCTGGATGATGCCGTAGACGACGGTGTAACCAACGGCAATGAGTGCGTAGAGGGCGCCCAGCGACAGGCCGTTGACGACCTGTTGCAGCAAAACGTCCACGCTTGGCCTCCGAGGTCAGCGCCGGATTGGAAGGTTTGCTCGCACCGTGGCGGTCCGCGGCCAGGGTTCGTGCCCGGCCGCGGACCGCTGCGTGGATTGCTGCCTTACTTGAATTCCTCGGTGCTCACGTCCTTCCAGGTCTTGCCGTTGACCTGGTAGACGGTCAGCACCCTGTTGGTCGTGTCGCCGTACTCGTCGAACTCGACCTTGCCGCTGAGCCCGTCGAAGGAGACGTCGTTCAGCTCGTCGATTGTCGGCTGCCGTGCGGCCTCGACGCTGTCCGCGTCCTTCAGGCTCACCTTCAGGGAGTCGATGATGGCCGTCGCGGCGTCGTAGGAGTACGCGCCGTACGAGGAATTGTCACCCTTGTACCCGGCCTCGTCGTAGTCCTTCACGTACTGCTTCGCGGCGTTCAGCTTGTTCAGCGGCGCGCCGATGGACGTCGCCCGGTAGCCGTCGGCCGACTCGCCCGCCAGCGAGATGAAGTCCTCGGAGTAGGTGCCGTCCGCGCCCATCATCGGCGCCTGCAGGCCCGCCGACGCCAGCTGCTGCTTGAGCGGACCGGCCTGCGGGTACTCGCCGCCGTAGTAGATCATCTCGGGGTTCTTCGGCTTGATCTTCGAGATGACGGCGCTGTAGTTCTTCTCCTCCGGGTTGATCGTCTGCGCGGAGACGATCTCACCGCCGAGCTTCTCGTACTCCTCGGTGAACGACCGCACCAGACCCTGACCGTAGGTCTTCTTGTCGTGGATGGTCGCGATCTTCTTGTGCTTGAGCTCGTTGTAGACGTACCGCGCGGCGAACGGCCCCTGGATGGCGTCGGTGGTGCACACCCGGAAGTAGTTCTTGTACGGCCGCTCGGGGCTGTTGCGGAAGTCGGCGCCCTGGGTCAGCTCGGTGCCGGTGTTCGCCGGCGACACCTGCGCGATGTTCGCGGAGTCGAGCACGGGCTGCACCTGCTGGCCGGTGCTCGAGTTCAGGGTGCCGACGACGGCGACTACGTCCTTGTCGTTGGCGAGCTTGGTCGCTGCGTTCTTGCCGACGTCGGGCTTGGCCTCGTCGTCCTCGGCGGCGAGCTTCAGCTCCCAGCCGGGAAGGGCGTTCTCCTCGTTGGCCTGCTTCAGGGCCAGGTCGACGGAGTTCCGGATGCCCAGCCCGAGTGCGGCCAGGTCTCCCGACAACGGGGCGATAACGCCGACCTTGGCGACCTTCTTGCCGCCGTCGTCGTCGCCCCCCTCGTCGGAGCCCCGGTTGCCGCAGGCCGTCAACACCAGCGACGCGGCAGCGAACGCTACCCCGACGCGAACCCAGGTACGGTGGTTCACGTTCCCTCCAATGGGTCGGGCGAGTCGTGTGAGCTCGTCCAAGATCTCAGTGGGCAGAGAGTAGACCACGTGGTCGACCTCTGCCGATACCCTGGCGAGTATTCCAGCAAAACCGGTAGACGTAGAGGCTGCGTAACGTGTTTGAGACCCTGACCGACCGGCTCGAGTCCGCCTTCGCCTCGTTGCGTAAGAAGGGGCGGCTGACCGAGGACGACGTTACCGGAACCTGCCGGGAAATCCGGATCGCGCTACTCGAGGCGGACGTCGCGTTACCCGCTGTCAAGGATTTCATTGCTCGAGTCAAAGAACGGGCACTCGGCGCCGAGGTGCACGAGGCCCTGAACCCGGCTCAGCAGGTCATAAAGATCGTCAACGACGAGCTGGTGGCCACTCTGGGCGGCGAGACGCGCCGGCTCAGGTTCGCGAAGACGCCACCCACCGTCATCATGCTCGCCGGCCTACAGGGTGCCGGTAAGACGACGCTCGCGGGGAAGCTCGCGCTGTGGCTGCGGGGGCAGGGGCACGTGCCGCTGCTGGTCGCGGCCGACCTGCAGCGGCCGAACGCGGTGCAGCAGCTCCAGGTGCTCGGCGAGCGCGCCGAGGTGGCCGTGTACGCGCCCGAGCCCGGCAACGGGGTAGGCGACCCGATCGCCGTGGCCCGCGACTCGGTGGAGCACGCGCGTCGCCAGCAGTACGACATCGTGGTCGTCGACACGGCCGGTCGGCTGGGCATCGACGAGGAGATGATGGGGCAGGCGGCCGACATCCGCGACGCCGTGTCGCCGGACGAGATCCTCTTCGTCGTCGACGCGATGATCGGTCAGGACGCCGTCACCACGGCGGAGGCGTTCCGCGACGGCGTCGGCTTCGACGGTGTCGTGCTGACCAAGCTGGACGGCGACGCGCGCGGTGGTGCGGCGCTCTCGGTGGCGCACGTCACAGAGCGGCAGGTGATGTTCGCGTCCACCGGCGAGAAGCTCGACGACTTCGACATGTTCCATCCGGACCGGATGGCGTCGCGGATCCTCGGCATGGGCGACATGCTGACCCTGATCGAGCAGGCTCAGCGCACCTTCGACGAGGACCAGGCCACCGAGATGGCCGGCAAGCTGGCCAGCGGTGACGACTTCACCCTTGAGGACTTCCTCAGCCAGATGTCCATGGTGCGCAAGCTCGGCTCCATCTCCAGCCTGCTCGGCATGATGCCCGGCATGAACCAGGTGCGCGACCAGATCGACCAGATCGACGACAAGGACGTCGACCGGTTGACGGCGATCATCCAGTCGATGACCCCCATCGAGCGCACCGACCCGAAGATCATCAACGGCTCCCGCCGGCTGCGTATCGCGAACGGTTCCGGCACGACGGTCACCGAGGTGAACCAGCTCGTCGACCGCTTCTTCGAGGCGCGCAAGATGATGAAGCAGATGGGTGGCGGCGGGATGCCAGGTATGCCGGGAATGCCAGGCGCCACCGGCCGCAAGGGCAAGTCGCAGCGCAAGGGTAAAGGCAAGGGCAAGGCCAAGGCGAAGAAGAGCCAGAAGGGGCGTGCGGCGCCAGGCAAGGCACCGGGCCAGCTGCCGCAGGGCATGCCCGACCTCGGTGACCTCACCGGCGGTGCCGGCGGCTTCGGCGGTGGCTACGGCGGCTTCCGGATGCCCGACCTCTCCAAGCTGGAGTCGCCGCCGCGCGACAAGCCCTGAGCGGTGCCAGTGCCGCGACCTGCGGGGCCGTCTGGCAGAATTGGCGGTCTACGTGTCCTGTCGGACCCTCTCCTCCGGCAGACACCGCCGGAATAAGCGGCGAACCTCGTGCCCCACCGAAGTTCGGTCGCTTGATCACGTTCGACAAACGAGGAGACACCACACCAGTGGCAGTCAAGATCAGGCTCAAGCGGTTGGGGAAGATCCGTAACCCCCAGTACCGCATCGTGGTGGCGGATTCCCGCACCAAGCGCGACGGTCGTGCGATCGAGGAGATCGGCAAGTACCACCCGAAGGAGGACCCCTCGCTGATCGAGGTGAACTCCGAGCGGGCGCAGTACTGGCTCGGTGTCGGTGCGCAGCCCAGTGAACCGGTGCTGCACCTACTCAAGCTGACCGGCGACTGGCAGCGGTTCCAGGGAGAGGCCAACCCGGAGAACAAGGTGCAGCCGCCGAAGGTGCGCGCGAACAAGAAGGCCGCGTACGACCAGGCCGCCAAGGAAGCCGCGTCCGGCGACAAAGGCGCGGCGAAGGCCACCGAGGCGAAGCCCGCCGAGGAGCCGACCCCGGCGTCCAGCGCTGGTGACGGCGAGGCGTGACGATGCTCGTGGAGGCCGTGGAACACCTGGTCCGCGGCATCGTCGACCATCCGGACGACGTGTCCGTGCGGTCGCGGGCGCTGCGCCGCGGCAAGATCCTGGACGTCCGGGTGCACCCCGACGACCTGGGCCGCGTGATCGGGCGCAGTGGCCGTACGGCGCAGAACCTGCGTACGGTCGTCGGCGCGTTGGCGCAGGGCCAGCAGCACCGGGTCGAGTTCGAGGCGCACGGCGCGGCCAGGCGGTCGCGGCGCAACGGCTCGTCGCAGTAGGTCACGGGCGCCAGCCGTGCGAGTCGTCGTAGGGCGGGTGATGCGGGCGCACGGCGTGCGCGGCGACGTGCTCGTCGACGTCCGTACCGACCAGCCGGAGGACCGCTTCGTCGGCGGTGCGGTGTTGATGGCCCGCGGCGGCGCGGTCGACCAGCTCACGGTCGTCGGTGCGTGGCCGCACGGCGAGCGGATGCGCGTCAGGTTCGACGGCGTCGGCGGCCGGGACGCCGCCGACCAACTGCGCGGCGTGCTGCTCGAGGTCGACACCGAGCAGCTGCCGCGCAGCGACGACCCGGACGACTTCCACGACGCCGACCTGATCGGGCTCGCGGCGGTGACCGTCGCCGGCGAGGCGATCGGTACGATCACCGACGTCGCGCACCCGGCGCAGGACGTCCTGGTGATCGAGCGGGCCGACGGCGCCGGCGAGGTGCTCGTCCCGTTCGTGCAGTCGTTGGTGCCCGAGGTGGACCTGGCCGCCGGTCGGCTGGTCGTGGACCCGCCGGCCGGGCTGCTCGACCAGCCGGAGTAGTGCGGGAGGGACGATTGTGGGCATGCGGATCGACGTCGTCACGATCTTCCCCGAGTACCTGGCCCCGCTGGACGTCTCGCTGATCGGCCGGGCGCGCGCCGGCGGGCTGCTCGACGTCCGGATCCACGACCTGCGCGACTGGACCGAGGACGTGCACCGGTCCGTCGACGACACCCCGTACGGCGGCGGCGCCGGCATGGTGATGACGCCGGAGCCGTGGGGCCGGGCGCTGGACGCGCTGCTCGCCGAGGCCGAGCGCAGTGGGGCCACGCCGCGGCTGGTGGTGCCGACGCCGAGCGGCCGGCTGTTCACCCAGCCCGATGCCGTGCGCTACGCGGCGGACCAGTGGCTGGTGTTCGCCTGCGGCAGGTACGAGGGCATCGACGCCCGGGTGGTGGAGGAGTACGCGAAGCGGATCCCGGTCGAGGAGGTGTCGATCGGCGACTACGTCCTCGCCGGCGGCGAGGTCGCGACGCTGGTGATCGTGGAGGCGACCGCCAGGCTGCTGCCCGGAGTGCTGGGAAACCCGGACTCCCTGGTCGAGGAGTCGCACGTGGACGGCCTGCTGGAGTACCCCGTCTACACCAAGCCCGCCGTCTGGCGCGGGCACGAGGTGCCGAAGCCGCTGCTGTCCGGCAACCACCAACTGGTCGCCGACTGGCGCAAGTCCGCCGCACTCGCCCGCACCGCCGACCGCCGCCCGGACCTGCTCAGCGAGTAGCGCCCAGCGCGCCTAACCCGGCTGGTCGCGCTCGATGCGGGCGCGGCGCCATCACCGGCCGTCTTTCACCGGGTGTGGGGGAGCCAGGATCTCGACGGCCGGCCGCTGCGGTCGCCCGTACGGCTGACCGCTGGCTGGACCGTGCTCAGCGAGTAGCGCCCGGCGTCACGTTCGATGCGGGCGCGGCGCCATCACCGGCCGTCCTTGACCGGATGTGTGGGGAGCCAGGACCTTGACGGCCGGCTGCCGCGGTCGTCGCGGCTGCGCCGATCGCTGGCCGGACTTGCTCAGCGGTAGTGCCCGGCGTGCCTGGCCGGGCTGGTCGTGTTCGGTGTGGGTGCGGCGACATCATCGGCTGTGTTCACCGGGTGTGTGGGGGACCAGGATCTCGGCGGCGGGCCGCTGCGGTCGTCGCGGCTGCCTGGGGCACGTCGACGGAGGCGCAGTACCGAGCGGCGGGCGGTTGCCGGTTCACCATGTCCGTGGCCCTGCTTCGGCTGCCCGTACTTGTCCCGCAACGCGGCCAACAGGGCCGCTGGCTCGGTCGACTCGTGGAGCAGGCGGATGCCGTCGGTACCCGGTCCGCCCCGCAGTTTCGCCTGCGTAACGGCGTCCAGCTCCTGGCGGAGGCTGTGGTCGAGCGCGTCGAGGTCCGTGCGGGGCGCGGACGCCCGGTCGCCGCTGCCGGTCACCGCGTATTGCAGCAGGCCCCGCATCGGCTCGTAGTCGCCGCGGTAGGCGGCCTTCGAGGCCTCGTCGACGGCTTGGGTGCCGCCGGCGGAGCCGTCGATCGGCTTGCCGTGCCAGTGCCACTCCACCACGGCCTGCCAGTCCGCCTGGTGGCCCGCCGCCTTGGCGAGCTGGTGCAGGAACAGTCGGCTGGACCGGCCGTTCCCGTCCGCGAACGGGTGGCACCTGTTCAGCTCACCCCAGTAGTAGCCGGCCCGGTCCGCCCACTGGGCACCGTCGGTCAGCCGGCGCAGCTCCGACTCACGGCGCAGCTGCCCGAAGAGCACCTCCAGCCGGGCGGTGAGCTGCGCGCTCGGTACGCCGGAGTTGTCGCCGATGCCGATCTCCCTGCTACGCAGGCCGCCAGCCCAGTCGTAGCTGCGCTTGAACAGCTCGCGGTGCAGGTCCTGCAGGTCGGGCGTTGAACCGGATCGGTGTGTCGTGCCGACGGAGCTCCAGCTCGGCCGCGGAGGCGTCCAGCCGCACCTGCAGCTCGAGCATGTGGCGGTTCGTGATGCCGTACCTGTTCCTCAGCACCCCATTGTCGTGGTCGAGGTACGGGTTGTCGGCGGACGAATCGGTCATCCTCAGAACGCCATTCCTCGCCGGCCGAGTGCGGGGTCGGGTGGGTCAGCCTAGCCGGCCGCCGACCCGCCGCGGTGGCTACCGACCAGGGCTGATTTCGCTGCCGCGCGGGGGTGTGGCAAACTTGAAGGGCCCGAGCCGCTGACCGGCCGGCCCAGAGGACTCCACGATTTCCTGTTAAGGACCCATCATGCACCGCCTCGACGAGATCGATGCCGCCTCCATGCGCGCGGACGTCCCCGACTTCCGTGCCGGCGACACCGTCAAGGTTCACGTCCGTGTCGTCGAAGGCAACAAGAGCCGTATCCAGGTCTTCCAGGGTGCGGTGATCGCCCGCCAGGGCGCCGGGGTGCGCGAGACGTTCACCGTACGGAAGGTCAGCTACGGCGTGGGCGTCGAGCGGACGTTCCCCGTGCATGCGCCGTCGATCGAGCGGATCGAGGTCGCCACCCTCGGCGACGTGCGGCGCGCCAAGCTCTACTACCTGCGCGACCGCCGCGGCAAGGCCGCGAAGATCAAGGAGCGTCGCCAGGTCTCCTCCTCGGCCTCCTGACGACGCCGTCCTGCCGGCAGCTCGGCCTGCCGGTCCGTGGCGGATGGTGAGCAGGCGAGGCTGCCGAGGGGGATACGCTCAGCGCGATGACCGACGATCTGGAGACCGCTGCGCCACCGGGTGGGGCGTCGGGACGGCATCGATCCGCGGGCTCGAGCAGGCGCCGCCGTACCGGGCGGGACAGCCAGCCGGAACGTGACAAGAAGGGCGCGTTCTTCCGCGAGCTCGCCGTGCTCGCCGGCCTCGTGCTGGTGTTGACCGCGCTGCTGCGTGGCCTGGTCTTCGAGGCGTACGTGATCCCGTCCGGGTCGATGGAGAACACGCTTCAGGTCGGCGACAAGATCCTCGTGAACAAGCTGTCGTACCGGTTCGGCGACATCGAGCGCGGTGACGTGGTCGTGTTCGACGGCACCGGGTCGTTCACCCCCGAGGTGAAGTCCGACGACGACGCGAACCCGGTGGTCGAGGCCGCCCAGTGGGTGTGGCACCTGTTCGGCGGCACCCCGGCCAACGAGGAGGACTTCGTCAAGCGGATCGTCGGCGTCGGCGGCGACAAGGTGGAGTGCCGCCGCACGACCACCGGCTTCGCGATGTTCGTCAACGGGACGCGGCTGGACGAGGACTCGTACCTCTATCCCGACAACAAGCCCTGCGAGCAGGAGTTCAAGGGCGACCGGGCGATCGTGGTGCCCAAGGGCCGGCTGTGGGTGATGGGGGACCACCGGGCGCTGTCCGCGGACTCCCGCGAGCACGTCGACGACGGTCATCTCGGCACCGTTCATGAGGACGCGGTCATCGGGCGCGGCTTCGCCGTGGTATGGCCGACCAGGCACTGGCGCACCCTTCCCACGCCAGGCACGTTCGAGCAGCGGCAGCTCCGTGGGGCCGCGGTGGACGGGCTGCTGACCGAATCGGGGCACGGGAGTCCCGCGGCGACGTTCGCCGCCGCGCTGGTCGGCGTCGGCGTGGTGCGCGGCCTGCGGGGCCGGTGGCGGCAGGACCCACTGCTGCCGCGCTGACCGCCACGCCCACGCGTGTGGGCGACCCGTTACCGGATACCCTCCTTTGGATGAGCGACCGCCGGGGCAGAGCACGTTACAGCCGCGCGAAAGAGAAGCCCGAGGACAAGAAGGGTGGCCTACTCCGTGAGCTGGCCATCATGGTGGTGCTCGTCCTCGGTCTGACCGCCCTGTTACGCGGCTTCGTCGTCGGGCCGTACGTGATCCCGTCCGGGTCGATGGAGAACACCCTGCAGGTCGGCGACAAGATCCTGGTGAACAAGCTGTCGTACCGGTTCGGCGAGGTCGAGCGCGGCGACGTGATCGTGTTCGACGGCACCGGGTCGTTCAGCCCGGAGATCCGGGTGGAGGAGCCGGAGCACCCGGTGGCGCGGGGCGCGGAGTGGCTGCGTGAGCTGTTCGGCGGCACCCCGGTCGGCGAGAAGGACTTCGTCAAGCGCGTCGTCGGCGTCGGTGGCGACCGGGTGGAGTGCCGACGTACGCAGGCCGGCTACGCGATGTTCGTCAACGGCACCCGCCTGAAGGAGAAGTCGTACCTCTTCCCGGGCGACAAGCCCTGCCGGGAGGAGTTCAAGGGCAAGAACGCGGTGGTCGTGCCGAAGGGCCGGCTGTGGGTGATGGGTGATCACCGGTCGCTGTCCGCGGACTCCCGGGAGCACGTCAAGGAAAGCCATCTCGGCACGGTGCCAGAGAACGAGGTCATCGGCCGCGCGTTCGTGGTCATCTGGCCGACCGACCACTGGCGCGGCCTGTCCACCCCGGGTACGTACGAACGCCGCGCGCTGCGCGACGCCCCGGGAGCGGGTCCGTGATCGACGCTGCGCAGACGTTCCGGGTACGCCGCGACTCCGGCCTCTACGGGTACGAGCGGGCGTTGGCCAGGTCCGGGCTGGCCCCGGTGGCCGGGGTGGACGAGGCCGGCAGGGGGGCGTGCGCGGGCCCGCTGGTGGTGGCCGCGGCCATCCTGCCGGTCGGCCGCCGGCAGGAGGTGCCCGGTCTCGCCGACTCCAAGCTGCTCACCCCGAACGCGAGGGAGCGTGCGTACGCGGAGATCCTCGAGCGGGCGGTCGCGTGGAGCGTGGTGGTGGTGCCCGCCGCCGAGTGTGACCGGCTCGGCATGCACGTCGCGGACATCGAGGGAATGCGGCGGGCACTGGTGCGGTTGGAGACACCGCCGGCGTACGTGCTCAGCGACGGCTTCCCGGTGAGCGGGCTGAACGTGCCGGGGTTGGCGGTGCCCAAGGGGGATGCGGTGATCGGTTGTGTGGCGGCGGCGTCGGTGATCGCGAAGGTCACCAGGGACCGGATCATGGCCGAGCTGCACGAGGAGTACCCGGCGTACGGCTTCGACGTGCACAAGGGGTACGTCACCGGTGGACATCAACAGACCCTGGACGAGCACGGGCCGTGTCCGGAGCATCGGCGTATCTTCGGCAACGTCCAGCAAGCGATGGCCGGCGGACGGGGTAGGTTGGCTGGCGCACCGGCTGGTTCGCGGAGAGGAGGACGCGCGTGAGCACCGAGGATCTCGAGCGGTACGAGACCGAGATGGAGCTGCAGCTCTACAAGGAGTACCGCGATGTCCTGCGCCTGTTCACCCACTCGGTGGAGACGGAGCGCCGCTTCTACCTCACCAACGACGTCCAGCTGCAGGTGCGCACGTCAGGCACTGGTGAGGTGTACTTCGAGGTCACCATGACCGACGCCTGGGTGTGGGACCTCTACCGCAGCAAGCGCTTCGTGAAAAATGTCCGAGTTGTGACGTTCAAGGACGTCAACATCGAGGAACTCGCGAAGAGCGACCTAGAACTCCCGAAGGACGACGACCTCTAGCCGCCGCGGTCACCTGGCGAAGGTGTGGCGGGCT
The DNA here is from genome assembly GCA_009379825.1 of Streptosporangiales bacterium. NCBI lineage: Bacteria > Bacillati > Actinomycetota > Actinomycetes > Streptosporangiales > Streptosporangiales bacterium. The sequence continues at coordinate 8,302 of WHTA01000066.1, read as the reverse complement.
CCAGCGCTGCGACGCCTACTGGGGCATGGCGGGCTCCAGCGCTGTGGTCGCCCGCAGGGCAACGGCCACCTCGCGGAGGCGCGAGAGGCTCCAGCGCCCGCGGCCACCTCCCGGGACATGGCGGGTTCCAGCGGCCCCGGGCCACCTGGCGGAGGCGCGCCAGGCTCCAGCACCCGCAGGCATCTCCGGGGCGCGGCGACCTCCAGCGCCCACATGCACCTCCCCGGGGTATGGCGGGCTCCAGTGTCGCGGTGGTCACCTCCCGGGGTATGGCGGGCTCCAGCGCTGTGGTCGCCCGCAGGGCAACGGCCACCTCGCGGAGGCGCGAGAGGCTCCAGCGCCCGCGGGCCACCTCCCGGCGCACGGCGGGCTCCAGTGCCGCGGTGGTCACCTCTCGAGGGTTCGGGTGAGCTGGTCGGCGTGCCGCAGGCGGCCGTCCGCCGCCAGGCGGCCGAACATGTGGATCTCGGTGACTATGCGGGTGCCCTTGCGCATCTCGGCGGTCAGCACGTAGCACGTAGCGGGCAGCGACCACGTCCCCGGCCACGACTGCGTCGTGGATCTCGGTGGTTACCGACCGCGCTCGCTTGCGCGCCGGTGTGGCGTGGTCGATGATCCGCTGCCGGTAGAGCGGTAGGCCGTCGCTGACGACCACGTAGTCCGCGGTGTGGTAGCGGTCGAAGACGGCGTCGGGTGTCTCGTCGCCGAAGGCGATCTCCGCCGGGTAGTCCGTCAGGTAGCGGACCAGGTCGGGTTCCGAGCGCAGCGGTGCGATTTTCCTTGACATGCCTGTCAAGGGTAGACGCGACGGCTATTCTTGACAACTGTGTCAGAGAAAACCCGGCGCCGGACCCGCCGCAGCGACGCCGAGGCGAACGTCGCCCGCATCCACGCCGTCACGCTCGACCTGCTCGGCCGCGGCCGGGATCCCTCGATGGCCGAGATCGCGGCCGCCGCCGGGCTCAGCCGGCAGACCCTCTACAGCCACTACCCGGGCCGGCCGGCGCTGTACGAGGCCCTGGTGGCGTACCTGGTCGCGGAGGTGGCCGGCGCTCTCGACGACGAGCTACCCGCGGACCCGGCGGCCGGGCTCGAGGCGTGGCTCATCCGCGCGTGGCAGCTGATCGACGACTACCCGGCGCTGCTCAACCCCGGGCTCTTCGCTGGCGTGCGCCGGACCGACGTGGTGGCCGAGCACGAGCCGATCACCGGTGGGCTGCGCCGGCAGCTCGACAACGCCGCCGAACACGGCGTGTTGGCGGCAGGCGCCTCGCCCGAGTGGCTGGTCGCCGCGGTCATCGCGCTCGGCCACGCCGCCGGCCAGGAGGTGGCCGCCGGCCGGATGTCCAGCGCCGCGGCCGGCGCCGCCTTCCGGACGGGTGTGCTACGGCTCTGCCTGGAGGAGGCAGCGGCTACGGACGCAGCAGCCGGTCGATCCGCACCGTCGCCCCCACCGAGCCGGCCACGCTGAGGACGAGCAGGTACACGACGTGCACCACGGTGGCGGCGGAGAGCTCGCCGGTGGTCAGCTCACGGATCAGCGCCACCGACTGGGTGAGCGGCGTCCAGGTGACGACCGGCTGCAGCCAGTCCGGGTAGATGTCCAGCGGGAAGAACGTCGCGGACAGCAGGAACAGCACCACGATCACGAAGCCGACGTAGTCGAAGTGCTGCCAGCTGCGCATGAAGGTGGACAGCGCCATGCCGACCGCGCCGAACGCGTACCCGATCAGGATGGCCGCGGGGAAGGCGAGCAGCCCGTACCACGACTCGATGTACCCGAGCGCCGCCATCAGGCCGAGGAAGGCGGCCGAGTACGCGCCGCCGCGGGCGAGGGCCCAGCTGATCTCGCCGAGCGCGATGTCGATCGGCCGCATCGGCGTCGCCAGGATCGCGTCGTAGAGCTTGGCGTACTTCAGCCGGTGGAACATGTTGAACGTGGTCTCGGTGAGCGCCCCGGTCATCGCCGAGACGGCGAGCATGGCGGGCGCGACGAACACCGGGTAGGGGATCTCCCGGCCGCCGACCGCGACGGTGCCGACCAGCGCCCCGAGGCCGATGCCGAGCGAGAACAGGTAGAAGATCGGCTCGAGCAGGCCGGTGCCGAAGACCCACCAGCCCCTGCGGTACGCGACGACGTTGCGCTCGAACATCCGCCGGCCCTTGCCGCGGCTGGCCAGCGTCCGGACGGCGACGGTGGTGGCGATCACGTCACACCACCAGCCGCTTCTGGAAGCCGCGCCTGGCGAGCACGAACCCGACGACGGCCCAGGCGAGCAGGTAGCCGACGTTCAGCGGCGCCAGCCACGGGGTGAGGTCGCCCGCGACCAGCTCGCGACACAGGTTGACGCCGTGCCACAGCGGCGACGCGTACGCGACCGGTTGGATCACCGACGGCAGCTCCGCGACCGGGAAGAACGTGCCGGAGAACAGGAACAGCGGCACGCTGCCCAGCCGGTAGAGCAACGAGAACGACGACTCGCTCTCCCTGGTGATCGCGAACGCGTACACCGGGGTGGCCAGCGCGAGCCCGGTGAGGATGCCGACCAGCACGGTCAGCAGCGCCAGCGGCGTGTGGACGACGCCGAACGCCAGCATCGCGACGAGGAACGCGGCCGACGTCATGCCCGCCCGGATCGCGATCCAGGCGAGGTTGCCGAGCACGATGTCGCCGGCCCGCAGCGGGGTCGCCAGCATCGCGTAGAAGGTCTTCTCCCACTTGACCTGCGAGATGACCGGCCACGTGCTCTCGCCCATCACCACGGTGACCACGGACGCGGCGAGCAGCCCGGGCGCGAGGAAGGTCAGGTACGAGCCGCCGAGCGCCTGGTTGGTGGCCGGGTCGTCGATGAGCGTGCCGACGCCGAGCCCGAGCGCGCCGAGGTAGACCAGCGGCAGCGCGAACGTCGAGAACACGCTGCCGCGCCAGGTGCGCCGGTACGTGTAGAGGTAGCACTCGAACGCCCGGTGCGCGAGCGACTGCATCAATCCACCAGCGTCCGGCCGGTGAGCCGGAGGAACACGTCCTCAAGCGTGCTGCGCCGTACCAGCGAGCTCACCGGGGTGAGGCCGCGGTCGTGCACCTCGGCGAGCGCGTCGTCCCCGCGGTCGGTGTAGAGCAGCACCCGGTCGGGCAGCACCTCCTGGCGGTCCACGATGCCCTCCAGCTTCGGCGCGACGTCGGCGTGGTCGGCGACGTCGAATCGCAGCTCGACGACCTCCCGGGTCGAGTACCGCTCGATCAGGGCACGCGGCGAACCCTCCGCGGCGATCATGCCGCCGTCCATCACCACCAGCCGGTCGCAGAGCTGCTCCGCCTCGTCCATGTAGTGGGTGGTGAGGACGAGCGTCACCCCTTCGGTCTTCAGCCGGAACAGCTTGTCCCACACCAGGTGTCGCGCCTGCGGGTCGAGCCCGGTCGTCGGCTCGTCGAGCAGCAGTACCTCGGGCTCGTTCACCAGCGACCTGGCGATCGTCAGCCGCCGCTTCATGCCGCCGGACAACGGCTCCACCTTGTCGCGGGCACGGTCGCTGAGCTGTACGAACTCCAGCAGCTCGGCCGCCCGCGCCTTCGCCACCTTGCGCGGGATGCCGAAGTACCGTGCGTACAGCACGAGGTTGTCCTGGCAGGTGAGGTCGGTGTCGAGGGTGTCCTCCTGCGGGACGACGCCGAGCCGGCCGCGGATCTCCGGCCCGTGGCTGCGTGGATCCATGCCGAGGATCGAGAGCTCACCGGCGGTGGGCGGTGAGACGCACGCGATCATCCGCATCGTCGAGGTCTTCCCCGCGCCGTTGGGGCCGAGGAAACCGAAGAACTCTCCCGGCCGGACGGCGAGGTCGATGCCGCGTACGGCCTCGAACGAACCGAACTTCTTCACCAGGCCGCGGGCATGGATGAGCGACTGCGGTACGGGATCTGCCACAGCTCGCAGGCTACCGAGCCGTACCGACACCGCAACGGAATAACGTCAGGGCTCGGCGACCAACCGATACCCCATGCCACGCACGGTGGCGATCACGTCGGCACCCAGCTTGCGCCTGAGGTAGCGCACGTACACGTCGACCACGTTCGACCCTGGGTCGAAGTCGAGCCCCCAGACGTGGCTGAGGATCTGCTCCCGCGACAGCACCTGGTCCGGGTGGCGGACGAACAGCTCGGCGAGCGCGAACTCCCTGGCGCTCAGCTCGACGACCCGCCCGCCGACCGTGGCCTTGCGGGTGCGCAGGTCGAGGGCGATCCCGCCGACGGTGAGCGTGGTGGGCTCCTCGGTGTGCTCGGCGTACAGCCGCAGCCGCACCCGCGCGAGCAGCTCCTCGAACGCGAACGGCTTGGGCACGTAGTCGTCCGCGCCGCCTTCCAGGCCCGCCACCCGGTCGGCGACTTCGTCGCGCGCCGTCAGGATGATGACCGGGAGGGTCACCTTGTCGCGGCGCAGCCGGCGCAGCACGCTGAAGCCGTCCTCCTCCGGCAGACCGATGTCGAGCACCAGCAGGTCGAAGGCGCCGGAGCGGGCCAGCGTGTACGCCGACGGCCCGTCGGACGCGATGCTCGTCGTGAACCCGTTCGCGCGCAGCCCCTTCTGCACGAACGACGCGATGCGCGTCTCGTCCTCGGCGATCAGGATGCGGCCGGTCATCCGCGACCGTCTCCTCTCTCCCCTCCGGCAGGTGCCGCGGCGTGGTCGGGTGGTGCGGTGAGCCGTGGGGCGGCCCCTACCTCCGGCTCGTTCGTCGAGCTCCTTCGCGGGCGGCCGGTCATCCGCGATCGCCTCCTTCGACGACGACGTCCAGCGGCACCGTCGGTTGGTCGCCGGACTCGCGCAGTGGCAGGTCCAGGGTGAAGGTTGCCCCGGCTCCCGGCCTGCTGTCCACGCGCACCACCCCGTGGTGTGCCTTCGCGATGGACTGCACGATCGCCAGGCCGAGCCCTGCTCCGCTGCCACGGCCCCCGCCGCCGCGGGTGAACCGCTCGAACAGCTGCTCGTGGTCGCCGGGTGGCAGCCCGGCGCCGGTGTCCCGTACCCACAACAGCACCCGGCCGTCCCGTACGGCGCTGCCGACGCTGATCCCGTCACCGACCTCGGTGTACGCGACGGCGTTCGCCGTCAGCTGCATCAGCGCCTGGGTCAGCCGCTGGCCGTCCGCCACCACGATGCGCTCGCCAACCTGGTCGACGCCCCACCGCCGCTCGCCGAGCGCGCGTGACTTCGCCACCACGCCGACGGTGAGGTCGGCCAGCTCGACGTCGGTGGGGGAGAGGAAGTTGGGCTGGTCGGAACGCGCAAGCAGCAGCAGGTCCTCCACGATGCGCCTCATCCTGGACAGCTCGTCGTTGACCAGCGCCAGCGTCTCCTCGCGCTCGGCCGGGTCGTCGCCCATCAGCTCCAGGTGCCCGCGCACGACGGTGATCGGGGTGCGCAGCTCGTGGCCCGCGTCGTCGAGGAACCGCCGCTGGGTGGCGAAACCCTGCTCGAGGCGGTCGAGCATGTGGTTGAAGGTGCGCGCGAGCTGGGCGATGTCGTCGTTGCCCTTGACGTCGATGCGCCCGGTGAGGTCGTCGTCCCTGACCCGTTCTGCGGTCTGCCGCAGCAGCCGGACGGGCGCGAGCACCCGGCCCGCCGCGACCCAGCCGATGACGCCGGCGACCGCCAGCGTGCCGAAGCCGACGAGGGTGAGCACCCGCAGCGTTGCGCTGTTCTCCTGTGCGGCGAGGTCGTAGAACTCGGCGACGACCAGGTGGCCCAGCCGGGCATCCCCGGCCAGCCGCACGGGGATCGCCGCGTACCTGACCCGCCCGGCCGACGAGTCCGCCCAGCCGTACGACGGGGTACGGATCTGCGCCACCTCACGTACCAGCGCCTCGTCCTGGTCCAGCCGCGCCGGCGGGTCGTGCGAGGTGCGCCGCGCCGCCGTGGTGCCGACCACGCTGAAGAACGTCTCGTACCTGTCGGGCAGCTTCTCCTGCAGGTAGCCGGCCATCAGCTCGTCGACGTCGGCGGCCGGGGTCTGTTCCGCGTAGGCCCGGAACTCGCCGACCTCCTGCTGGAGCTCGTGGTCGAGCCGGTCGGTGAGACCGGCGCCGAGAATCGCCCGGGTGGCGAGGATCGACAGCAGCAGTGCGACGGCGACGACGAGCAGGATCCACGACAGGATGCGGGCTCTGGCGCTGACTCTCATCGGTTCATTGTGCGGGGGAGCGGCCGCGCTCAGTCGTCCCCGCCCCTGCCGCGGCCACGACCCTTGCCGCCGTCGTCATCGTCGTCATCGTCGTCACCCGCGCTGGACGGGCTGCCGGGCGAGACCGGGCTGGCGCCGTCGTCATCGTCGTCATCGTCGTCGGTCGGTGTCGACGCCGGCGTGCTCGTCGACGAGGCCGGTGTCGACGAGACGTTTACCGCCGGGCCGAGCGAGGGCTCGGCGCCCCCGCCGGTGGTGCTGCGGACGGTGACGACCGCGGCGACGAGCACCGCACAGCCGAGCAGCAGCAGCACGATCGCCAACCGGCCGGGTCGCCTCAGGAAGCTCATGTGTACGAGACTGTCATAGGCAACGACGAATGCGATGAGAGCCGCATGAGAAGGCTCTCATCAGTGAGGAGGCGATGGTCGTGGGTGAGCACGCGGACCTGTTGGGGAGGCACAAGGCGGTACTGCCGGACTGGATCGCGCTGCTGTACGACCAGCCGATCGAGCTGGTGTCCGGTGAGGGACGTCGGGTCACCGACGGTGAGGGCAACACGTACCTGGACTTCTTCGCCGGCATCCTGACGAACATGCTCGGCTACGCGGTGCCCGAGGTGCGTGCCGCGATCCAGGAGCAGCTCGACACCGGCGTCGTGCACACGTCGACGCTCTACCTGATCAGGCGGCAGGTCGAGCTGGCGGAACGGATCGCTCAGCTGTCCGGCATCCCGGACGCCAAGGTCTTCCTGTCGAACTCGGGCACCGAGGCGAACGAGGCCGCGCTGCTGCTCGCGACCCAGTACCGCCGCAGCAACCAGATCCTCGCGCTGCGCAACAGCTACCACGGCCGGTCGTACGCGGCTATGGGCGTGACCGGCAACCGAGGTTGGTCCGCGTCCAGCCTGACGCCGGTGAACGTGAGCTACGTGCACTCCGGCTACCGGTTCCGCAGCCCGTTCGGGCACCTGCCCGACGACGCGTACATCGCCGCGTGCGTCGACGACCTGCGCGAGGTGATCGAGACGACCACCGCGGGCGACGTCGCGTGCCTGATCGCCGAGCCGATCCAGGGCGTCGGCGGGTTCGCCACACCGCCGGACGGGTTCTTCGGCGCGATGAAGAAGGTGCTCGACGACTACGGCATCCTGCTCGTCTCCGACGAGGTGCAGACCGGGTGGGGCCGCACCGGCGAGCACTTCTGGGGCATCCAGGCGCACGGCGTCGTGCCGGACACAATGACGTTCGCCAAGGGCCTCGGCAACGGCCTCGCCATCGGCGGCGTCGTGGCCCGCGGCGAGGTGATGGACGCGGTGTCGGCGAACTCGATCTCCACCTTCGGCGGCAACCCGCTGGCGTCCAGCGCGGCACTTGCGGTGCTCGACTACGTCAGGGACCACGACCTGCAGCGGCACGCACACGAGGTGGGCGGCCGCCTGCACGCCGGGCTGCGCGACCTGCAGCAACGCCACCCGGTGATCGGCGACGTACGGGGCAAGGGCCTGATGGCCGGCGTGGAACTGGTCGAGGCCGACGGCAGAACCCCGGCCAAGACCGCGACGGCAGCGGTAACCGAGCGAGCCAGAGAGCGCGGCCTCCTGATCGGCAAGGGCGGCCTGTACGGCAACGTCCTCCGCATCGCCCCACCCCTGACCACCACCGCCGACGAGATCGACGAAGGCCTATCCACCCTGGCCGACGCCTTCGCCGCCCTGCCGTAAGCCCGCCGCCTCCGCAGGAGCGCGCAACCCCGCGCCGGAGCCCACACCACCCAGCGCCGTGGGCCCCGGCGCACCCTCCGTCCCCGACCGCCGACCACACCCCGACCACAAGCCCCCAAGCCGGCGACAATCCCGCCGACCGAGCCCCCGCCGGGACGCCGACCGCACCCGCCGCTCGAGCGCTGGCCCCGGCAATGATCGCGTTCCGGCCGACCACCGCCGCCCGCCGACGGTCCGATCACTGACGTCTCGGCGGCGGTCCGCTCCCGGCCCGAGTGCCCGTGCCCGGTGGCGATGGCGTTCCGGTCGAGTGCCCGTGCCCGGTGGCGATGGCGTTCCGGTCGAGTGCCCGTGCCCGGTGGCGATGGCGTTCCGGTCGAGTGCCCGTGCCCGGTGGCGATG
>WHTA01000065.1 GCA_009379825.1 Streptosporangiales bacterium | reverse complement strand
CCGCTCACACACCGAGTCGGGCCACGACAACATCGTGGGTCCGCCGGCCAGTAGCACGAGTGGATCGTCATCGCGGCCGAAGGTCTCGACGCCGAGTTCGACGCCGTTCGCCCGCACGGAGGTCATCGTGCTCATTGTTGTTCCTTCCCATCGGCTCGGCTCCACTACTCCTCCTGACCCCAGATCCACCCGAAACTCATCGGCATAGTCTGCGAGCCGCGTACGCATGCGGATCCCTTTGCGGACGCGCGATCCCGGGCGTCGGGACGGGCAGCACGCCTGGGACAGCCTGGTGCTCGCTGTTCGGGATGCCGGTGATCCTGCGTGCCACAGATCGCGTCCGGATCGGGGGCTGGCACGTCCCCGGGAGCGAGCAAGGTGCTGACACCGCACCTGGCCTGCATTCTTAGGCACTTCTGCGACGGTTCGTCCCTGGGCGTCTCATCGCGATGGAGCAACGCCTTGAACAGGTCAGGCGGGCTGGATTGATGCTCCCAGTCTCTCCGTCGGTGAGGATGTCGACGCGCAGGCCGCCTTTGTGGATGAGTGGCCGTAGCAGGCCGGGTCCGCTGAGCCGGTCCAGGTGGGCGCAGGGCTCGCATAGCCGGCGGCCTTCGCAGAGCACGTCGCCGATGTAGAAGGTACGGCCGACCAGGGCGTTGATGTCGATGCCGCGGGTGAGGAGGTTGCGCCGGGTGGTGGTGAAGTCGACGGTGTGGCCGGCTGCGGTGAGTTCGTCGAGGACTTCCGCGGCCATGAGGGTCAGGTCGTAGCCGGGTCGGCGGTCGGCGCGGGGGCTGAAGGTGCCGGCGCCGGCGGCGTACCGGTCGCCGTCGAGGCCGCGGCTGGCGCGGGCCTGGGTGACCTCGAGCAACCGCATGTCGGCTTCGGCGGCGGGTGCGATGGCGAGTCCTTCGACGGTGCCGTGCAGATCCGGCGTGGCCGGTGTCGGACGGAGCACCGGGTCGAGGGAGGCGACGGCGTAGGCGGCGGTGATGGGCAGGTCCGCGGTGGCACGGCCGAGGAGCGTGGGGTTCTGAGGGCTGAGTACGATGCCGGGCGGCGTGCCAAAGGCCAACGCGGCGACCTCGGTCGCGTTTTGCGGCAATGTGCCGCTCGGGCCGCTGTCCGGGGTCTGCACGACGGCTATCCACCAGCCGGCCCACTGGAATCGGGTGGGGTCGGCGATGGGTACCAGGCCGGAGCCGCGTTCGGCGAGCCAGGTACGCCAGGCGCCGAGGGCCCCGGCGAGGTCGCCGGCGGGCAGGGGCAGCTCGGTCACCGGCACCTCGGTGACCGAGGCCAGGCAGGCGGCGAAACCGCGGGTCAGCGCGCTGGCCGACGGCGCGGTCGGCAGTTCGGTGTCGATCACGGCGACCTCCTGGCGTCCATGTCCTGACGGCTGGCGGGGTGTGCGGTGGCATGCAGGGCGGTGGCGAGGTCGGCCCACAGGTCCTCGACGTGTTCGCAGCCGACGCTGAGGCGGAGCAGGCCGGCTGGGACGTGGTCCTGGCCGGGGAGTTCCGCCCGCCGCTCGATGGTGGACTCCACCCCACCGACGCTGGTGGCGCGCGCGATGACCTGGACGTGTGCGCAGACTGCGTCAGCGGTGTCGGCGTCGCGGACTTCGAACCTCAGCACCGCCCCGAACCCGCGCATCTGCCGGGCGGCGCGTGCGTGGTGCGGATGGTCGGGCAGGCCTGGGTAGCGCACCCGGCCGACCGCCGGATGCGCCGCCAGACGGCGGGCGAGCTCCCCGGCGGAGTCCTGGGCTTGGCGCAGCCGCAGCGCGAGGGTCCGCGCGCCGCGCAGCGCCAGGAAGCACTCGAGTGCGCCGGGAGTGGCGCCGGCGACCTCGCGGCGGCGGAGGAGACGCGCACGGTCCGCCGGGCGGCGGCACACCACCGCGCCGAGGAGCAGGTCGGAGTGGCCGCCGATGAACTTGGTCGCGCTGTGCACGACGAAGTCCGCACCGAGCCGCAGCGGAGCCTGCAGCAGCGGCGTGGCGAAGGTGTTGTCGACGGCGACGAGCGCGCCAGCCGCGCCCGCCGCTGCGGCAACCTCGGCGACGTCCACGACCTCCAACAGCGGGTTGCTGGGGGTTTCCAGCCACACCAGGTCCGCGTCGCGGACCGCGGCGGCAAGCTCGTCGTCGCGCGCCATGTCCACGGTGCGCACCGTCCAGCGCCCGCCGGCCGCCGCGCCGTCCTCGAGCAAGGTACGAAGGCCGGTGTAGCTGTCCCGGGGCGCGATCACCCGGGCTGAGACCGGCAACAGCTCGAGCACCGCGGCGATCGCGGCCATCCCCGAGGCGAAACACACCGCCGGACCGCCCTCCAGGTCGGCGATCAGCTGCTCGAATGCCTCCCAGCGGGGCGTGCCATCGTCGCGGGCGTACTCCCGCCCTGCCGCCCCGCCCTGGGCGGCCCGGAAGTTCGACGCGGGGACGATCGGGACGTTGAGCGGCTGCCCGGGTTGCTGACTGCCGCGGCCGAGGACCGCTAGTCGGGTCTCCACACGCAGTCCCGCGTCCGGCGTGCCGCCGTCGTGCTGCACAGGCATCACCTCCCGTCTCTCGATGCAGTATAGTGCACTCCGGGGAGCAGTGTGGAGAGAGGCGACGGGGATGGTGCAAGCGGTGCTGGTCAACGAGCTGATCGGTGAGCGCGTCCGGCAGCACCGGACCGCCCGCGGCTGGACCCTCGACGAGCTGACCGAACGCTCCGGGGTCAGCCGCCGGATGTTGATCAGCATCGAACACGGCGAGGGCAACCCGAGCATCGCCACCCTGCTGCGGATCAGCGATGCACTCGGCGTCGGGCTGCCGGTGCTGGTCGACGTCGAGCGCCCCCGCGCGTTGACCATCACCACGGCGGGGCAGGCGCCGGTGCTGTGGCGCGGCCCGCGCGGCGGGCAGGCGCTACTGGTCGCGGGCACCGAGCCACCCGACGTCGTCGAGCTGTGGGACTGGACGTTGCACCCCGGCGAAGAGCACCACAGCGAGGCGCACAGCGTCGGCACCCGCGAGCTGCTACTCGTCCTGGACGGCCGGGTCAACCTCCGCGTCGAGGACCGCACCGATCGGCTCGAGGCCGGCGATTCCGCGACATTCGCCGGCGACGTCGCCCACGGCTACGCCACGCCAGCCGACGCGGCCACGCTTGCCCGGTTCGCCCTCACCGTGTTCCAGCCGAACGTCCGCGAAGGCCGCAAATGACCAGCCATCCCAAGAGCACAGGCGCGCCGGCGACCTCGACGAGGCCGTCGACCGACCTGCGCGAGTGGTTGGCTGCCGCTACGGTCGATGCAGCGGTGTTTGACCTCCGGCCGGACTACCGGGCGGTGCTGCTGACGGCCGAGGGCCTCCGCGGCGGCCCCAGCGACGCGTTGAGCGAGCGCATCCTCACCGACGCTGAAGCTACCGCGCATCGGCTGCTGGCCGGGCAGCCGCCTGACCAGCTAGCGCAGCTGACCGCCTGGCGGGAGACCTACAGGGCTTTCGGCGCCAAGCCGCAGCGCACCCGTCCCAGTGTCGAAGCTCTCCTGCGCCGCCTCGACCCGGCTGGGCTGCCGCGCATCGACCGGATCACCGACGTCTACAACGCCATCTCCATCGCCCACTTGCTGCCGATCGGCGGGGAGGACCGCTCCGCCTACGTCGGGCCGCCGCAGCTGGTCCGCGCCGCGGGCGGCGAGCGCTTCGACACCACCGCGGGCGGCGAACCCGTCGTCGAGCACCCGGAGGCCGGCGAGGTCGTCTGGCGCGATGACGCCGGCGTCACCTGCCGCCGCTGGAACTGGCGGCAGGGCACCCGCACCCGGATCACAACCGACACCAGCAGCGCCGTCTTCATCCTCGACGCCCTCGACCCGCTCACAGATGACGCGGCCCACGCCGCGGCCGACGCCCTCGCCGACGCCCTACTCGCCCTCAGCCCGGACACCACCCTCCACCGGCGACTCCTGGCCCACCCGACCGCACCGACGGAAGCCTGCCGTACTGATCCACCCCTGGGACGGGGCTGTCCGTAGGCGAACCCCAACCGAACACCCGCCGCGAGGCTCAGCCAGGCGGCAGCGCCGTGACCAGCGGAGTCTCACATGCCCCGTACGAATTGATTCTCAGTGAGAGCGGAGGGAGGCTATCCGGACGGCGTTCGTGCCACTGATCGCCGCAGCGCTCGTCCGCATGGAGACGCCGACCGAAACGCGCGTCGGTGTTGTGGAGACCGCGGCCGTAGCCGTGTACCTACCTTGCTTGTCGGATTGCGAGGACGGCGACTAGCGTCGAACCAGCGACGATCTGGTGCTTGTCGATGAGCCGGCGGAGATCGTCGAGGGGAACCCACTCGATGCGGGTCGACTCGAAGGAGTCCTTTGGCGGACCGGTGTGCGTTGCCCGACGGCCTTGTAGAGATGATGCGTGGAGTCGAGGATTCCGCCGGAAGGGTGTGTGAGGACCATCGGCTGAAGGTTCGCCGGCTTCCAGCCGGTCTCTTCCTCGACCTCACGTGCTGCCGCGTCGGCGGGTGATTCGCCTTCGTCTACAGCGCCGATTGGGATCTCGTAACCCCATGCGTCGGTGATGAAGCGGTGGCGCCAGAGGAGGAGCACGTTCTCCTGAGCGTCATCGAGAACTGCAGCACCCGCGGACGGGCCCATGCGGATGAAGCGATGGTCGAGGTGTCGACCGTTGGGTAGTTCGACATCTGCGGTCTGGACGTCGAGCCACTGGTCGGTGTACAGGGACTTCTCGGAGTGGACCTTCCACTGCATGACGGTTGGCGCTCCTTCGTGCTGTCGGCGATGTCCATGACTCGGTGCCGGAACTCCTGTAGCTCTGCTATGCCGTCGTATCGCTTGGCGTCGGTGGCGGTCTCGCGGAAGCGGTCGATGATTCGTGCCGACCGGACTTGGCCGGCCAGTGTGATGGCGCGATTCGCGATGGTTGCCGCTTGCTCGGGTTCGTCGAGCAGTGCCGGCGGCGACGGCGATGCCGGCGCCGAGGCTAAGCCACGACTTGCCGAGATGCGCGGCGCGCCACCACCGGGCATATCCGCCTACGCCGCCGTCGGCCGCGCCAAACGCCTCGCCGACGACTTCGGGGTCGCGTTCGTCCTCGTCCACCACGTCCGCAAAGCCGCCGCCGACGACTTCCTTTCCGAGGTATCCGGCACCAACGGCATGGCCGGCGCCGCCGACACCGTCCTCGTCCTCAAACGCTCCCGCGGCACCGCCGACGGCGTCCTACACACCACCGGTCGCGACATCGATGAAACCGAACGCGCGGTGGCGTGATCGGCTCGACTACGTACACACGTGCTTGGCAGGAAGCGCGGCACCTGGCGCTGACGCCCCAGCAGCTAGCAAGTCCGCTCGCCGGGACGCCGTACGACCTGCGCCACGCTGCACTGTCAACGTGGCTCAACGGAGGCGTCGACCCTACGGATGTGGCTGACCGGGCAGGGAACAGTGTCGAGGTGCTCCTGAAGCGCTATGCAAGTGCCTCGACGGGCACCGGGCGCGCAACAACCGGCTCATCGAACGCGCCCTGGGCATCGAGGGTGCAGGCGGTGCCGAACAGCTCGAAGTGCCGCGGCCTGGTCGGCCAGCGTCGGAGGGCGAAGAGTCGGAATCTGGCCCGTGACTGGCCCGTGAACGACGGCATTTGGTGGCATCGGGTGAGTATCCGTGAGACACAGGTGCTCACCGAGCGATCGCGTTTATGCAGGGCCGACGTGCACTGCTCCGGCGCGGGTGTGTTGCGTGCTGGGTTGGCGGACCGCAACTAGCTGACTTGGTCGTACCGCAGGGCTCGCCGCGGCGGGTGTGTTGCCTTGCGGGTTGGCGGACGGTAACCAGCTGACCTAGCCGACGTGCACTGCTCCGGCGCGGGTGTGTTGCGTTGCGGGCTAGCGCATTGCAACCAACCGACCCAGCGGACCTAGTCGAACCGCACGACGCCGGCTGGGGTGGCGGCTAGCTGTACCTTTTTGTCGTGCGGTTCCGTGGGCAGCTCGTCGAGTACCTCGTCCGGGTAGAGCAGGGCGCAGGTGACGACCGAGTCGGGCAGCATCGCCAGTACCCGGTCGTAGCAACCGCCGCCGCGGCCGAGCCGTACGCCCGTCGCGTCCACCGCCGTCGCGGGCAGCAATACGACGTTGGCGGCCTTGATCGCGGCTGTACCCAATCTGCTGGTCACTGGTTCCAGCAGGCCGAACCTGGCTTCGGCGAGGTCGTCCGGTCCGGTGTACTCGGCCCAGTCGAGCGTCATGTCTGGGTTGGTGATCGGCACGAGGACCGTCTTGCCGGCCTCTTTCAGTGCGTCGAGCAGCGCCAGCGTGCCTGGCTCCTCGTCGACGCCGACGTAGCAGCCGACGGTGTCGGCGTCCTGCACCTCGGGGACGTCGAGCACGACGGTCGCCAGCTGCTCGGCGAAGGCTTCGAGCTGCGCCTGGGCGTACGACCGGCGGCGCTCGGTCAGCTCGGTTCTGGTGCGCTCCTTCTGGGCGGCACGGGTCTCGGCAGACGGCATGCGCCCAGTGTGGCAAGAACGCCCGCACTGCGGGGTTACCCGGTGCCCACCGGCGAGCTAGAATCGAACATATGTTCGATTGGCACGACGGAGGACCGCCCGGCGGAGCGCAGTGGCCGCGCGACAGTCCGACCGGCTCGTGCCGCTTCCCCGGCTGTCGTCGTCCCGCGCGCACGGTGGTCGCGCCGGCGGGGCCGCCGCTGTGCCGTCGGCACCGGTTGCTGCTGAGCTTCGGCGGCTGGCGGGTGGTGCGGGCGCCCGACGGCTCGTACGCCTGGACGAGCCCGGACGGGGTGCGTTACCACCGGCGACCGTCCGGTGGCGAGTCCGAGGATTGAGCCCGTGGTCGGTCGGGCGTCGCACGCCCGGTTGATAGCGTGCGCGCCATGGCGCAGCAGCGGGTGATCAAGGCGGTCGTGCCGGCCGCCGGTCTCGGCACCAGGTTCCTCCCGGCGGTGAAAGCGACGCCGAAGGAGATGCTCCCGGTCGTGGACAAGCCGGCGATCCAGTACGTGATCGAGGAGGCCAGCGCCGCCGGCCTCACCGACGTGCTCATGGTGACCGGCAGGAACAAGCGTCCGCTCGAGGATCACTTCGACCGCAACGACGAGCTCGAGCGGGTACTCGAGGCGAAGGGCGACCACGAGCGGCTGGCGGCGATCCGGGCGTCGAATGACCTCGCCACCATGCACTACGTACGGCAGGGCGACCCGCGTGGGCTCGGGCACGCGGTGCTGTGTGCCGCCGAGCACGTCGGCGCGGAACCGTTCGCCGTGTTGCTCGGCGACGACCTGATCGACCCCCGCGACACGTTGCTCGCGCGGATGCTCGAAGTACGCGCCCGGTACGGCGGCAGTGTGGTCGCGCTCCTCGAGGTGCCCGCAGAACAGATCTCGCTGTACGGCTGCGCGGCGGTCGACGCGACCGACGACGCGGACGTCGTACGGGTCACCGACCTGGTCGAGAAGCCGGCCGTCGAGGCGGCGCCGAGCCGGTTGGCGATCATCGGCAGGTACCTGCTCGACGCCGCGGTGTTCGAGGTGCTGCGGAACACGCCGCCCGGCCGCGGCGGCGAGATCCAGCTGACCGACGCGCTCAAGGTGCTCGCCGGGCGCACCGCCGACGGCGGTCCGGTGCACGGCGTGCTGTTCCGCGGCCGGCGGTACGACATCGGTGACAAGCTGGAGTACCTCACCGCAACCGTGCGGCTCGCCTGCGAGCGGGAGGACATCGGCCCGGCCTTCACGAAGTGGCTGCGTGAATACGTCCGCACTACGGGTTAATGTTCCTGGAGGGCGTAAAGGGGAGCATTTGTGAAGTCCGTTGATCAGCACGTAGCCGACATCCTGGCTACGGTGAAGCCGCTGCAGCCGATCGACCTGCAGCTGATGGAGGCGCGAGGCTGCCTCATCGCGCGCGACGTCTCGTCGCCGGTGTCGCTGCCGGCGTTCGATAACGCCGCGATGGACGGTTACGCCGTGCGGGCCGGCGACCTGCTCGACGCCAGCGAGGACTCGCCCGTGACGCTGCCGGTCGTCGGCGACATCGCCGCCGGCAGCCAGGAGGTCATCACCGTCCGGCCCGGGATGTGCGCGCGGATCATGACCGGTGCGCCGGTGCCTCCGGGCGCGGATGGGGTCGTCCCGGTGGAGTTGACCGACGCCGGGCTGGCGAAGGTCGCCATCGGTCAGCAACCCAACGTCGGCCAGCACATCAGGCGCGCGGGCGAGGACATCAGCGCCGGTGACGCCGTGCTGTACCAGAACGAGCCGGTGACGGCGTCGCGGCTCGGGCTGCTCGCCGCGATGGGCATGGAACGGGTGCGGGTGCACCCGCGGCCGCGGGTCGTGGTGATCTCCACCGGCAGCGAGCTCGTCGAGCCGGGGCAGCACGTGGGCACCGGGCAGATCGTCGACTCGAACAGCTACCAGCTGACGGCGTGTGCGATCGAGACCGGGTGCGTCGCGTTCCGGGTGGGCATCGTGCCGGACGAGCCGCGCACGCTCCTCGCGACGCTGGAGGACCAGCTGATCCGCGCCGACGCGGTGATCACCAGCGGTGGCGTCAGCAAGGGTGCGTACGACGTGGTGAAGGAGGTGCTCGGCCGGCTCGGCACCGTCCAGTTCGAGGAAGTTGCGATGCAGCCGGGCAAGCCGCAGGGCTTCGGCACCATCGGCCCGGACGAGACGCCGATCTTCGCGCTGCCGGGCAACCCGGTGAGCGCCTTCGTGTCGTTCCAGGTGTTCGTCCGGCCTGCGCTCACCCAGATGCTCGGCATCGGCGCGAGGCACATGCGCACCGTACGGGCGACGCTGGACGGCGGGGTGCATTCGCCGAAGGGCAAGCGGCAGTTCGCCCGCGGTGTGGTGGCGCGCCGCGGCAGCATCTCGCACGTGGTCAGCCCGGTCGCCGGACACGGTTCGCACCTGCTCGGCGGGCTAGCGCGCGCGAACTGCTTCATCGTGCTGCCCGAGGACGTGACCGAGGTGCCGGTAGGCGGCTCGGTCGACTGCCTGATCTTCGACGAGCACGGCCTCGGCGAGGTGTGACGCCGCCGGTAGGCTGGCAGGCGCCATGACTGTGCACCCCGTCGACCTCCCACGCGCCACGATCCGGCGCGTGCCGGGCGGCGTGCTCGCTGCTATGCGAACGCGGGAGGTCTCCTCGTGACCGACTCGGCGGGCGATCGCCTCACCCACATCGACGACGCGGGCAACGCGCGGATGGTGGACGTGTCCGCGAAGGACGTCAGCGCCCGCTCCGCCCGCGCCACCGGTTTCGTCCGTACCTCGGCGCAGGTCGTGGAGCTGCTGCGGGCGGGCGAGCTGCCGAAGGGCGACGCGCTCGCGGTGGCGCGTATCGCCGGCATCCAGGGCGCCAAGCGCACACCCGACCTGGTGCCGCTGTGCCATCCGATCGCGCTGCACGGCGTGGACGTGGAGCTGACCGTCGCCGACGAGGGTGTGGCGATCGAGGTGACGACGCGTACGGCGGACCGTACGGGCGTGGAGATGGAGGCGCTGACCGCGGTCGCCGCGGCCGGGTTGGCGGTCATTGACATGGTCAAGGCGGTGGACCCGGCGGCGAGCCTCACAGACGTACGGGTGGAGGAGAAGCTCGGCGGCAAGACCGGCCGGTGGCACCGGGGGACGTGAGCCGGTGTCCGGTCCGGTTGGCCGCGGGAACCCGGAGGCATATTCTGGCTGCCCTGGCCGGCGTGGTGACGGTCGGTGGTGACGTCGCGTCGGCGGCAGGCGGATAGAGACGAAGCGACATGGACATGCGGGAGTGGCTGGTCGAGCTGACCGAGGGGCCGGTCGGTCTGCGTCCGTTGCGTGTCCGCGATGCGCGTACCTGGCGGGACGTGCGGCTGCGCAACGACCACTGGCTGGCGCCGTGGGAGGCGACGCTGCCGGCCGGTGCGGCGCTGGAGGCCAGCAGGCACGGGTACACGGCGCTCGCCCGGGCGCTGCTGCGGGAGGCGAAGCACGGCTACTCGCTGCCGTGGGTGGTGACGTACGACGGTGAGTTCGCCGGCCAGCTGACCATCGGCTCGATCGCATGGGGCTCCGCCTGCGCGGGCCAGGCGGGGTACTGGATCGACCAACGGTTCGCCGGCCGCGGCGTGACCCCGACCGCGCTAGCCCTGGCCGTAGACCACTGCTTCGGCGTCGTCGGCCTACACCGCATCGAGGCGAACATCCGCCCGGAGAACGAACGCAGCCGACGAGTGGTGGAGAAGCTAGGCTTCAGGGAAGAGGGCCTCCGGCGCAGATTCCTGCACATCAACGGCCAATGGTGCGACCACCTCTGCTACGCCCTAACCGTAGAAGACGCCCCGAACGGGGTCCTGTCCCGCTGGCGCGCCACCAAACGCGAGCTCCCACACGCCTGAACCCTCCCGTGCCCCCGGCGCATGAGTGGCTCGCGGCTTGCGTGGCACGGCTGCGGGCGTCTGATGCACGCCACCGCTCGTTCCTGAGGCTTCGCCTCACGCCGACTGCGTCGTGCCTGCCGCCTCGTGGCTGACGGCTCTGCTGGTTCGAGCCTGCCGGGCGTGCTTCGGCGGGCCGGTCGCGTGTCGCCTGTCCGTGAGGGGGCTTGTCGCGGCAGACTGGCCGCTCCGTGCCGGCCCGGTCCGTGCCGCCCCGCCCCGTCCCGTGCCGCCCGCCCCGGCTCCGTGCCGCCCCGTCCCGCGGCGGCACGTGCGGTCCCGCTCCACCCGGCGGCAGCCCATGCTGAAGGGCAAAACGGACTCTGGTAACACTGGTAACTTACGACACACCGTTGTTAATGCACCCCAGTGGTATCCGTGGCGGTCTAGTGTGCAGGTGTGACCGGAACCTTCCCCACCGGGTCGCACGCCGACGCCGGTTTTACGGTCCAGGGACGCTGACATGGGCGGCGCGATCATCTACTTGGTCATCGTCGCGGTGTGGGCAGTGGTCCTGGTGCCCCGCTGGCTGCGTGCGCACGACCGCGTGGCCGAGACGTCGACGCCGTCGGCGGCCGACGAGCCGCACGGCCGCGTGCTCGCGCGCCGGTTCGCCGCCGACACCGCACCTGCCGCCGAGGCTCCGGTGGCCGAGGCGGAGCCGGCGGACCAGGCGTCGCCTACGACCGTGCCCAGCCGCTCGTACGAGCCGCGGGCGCGCGCGCACCGCGCCGCGGTCCGTCGTCGCGCCGTGTTCGGGCTGCTGCTGCTGGCCATCGCGGGTACCGCGGTCGCGGCCGGGTTCGGCGCGCTGCCCTGGTGGTCGGTTGCCGGACCGGTGCTGCTGATGCCGCTCTACGTCGTGCACGTCCGGCGGCTGATCGTCGCCGAGCACGCCCGCCGCCGTCGGGCGGAGCGGGCGCGCCGGCTCAGCTACGCCACCGCCGTCGAGTACGACACGACCGACGAGGACCTGCCGGCGCCGGCCTCGATGCAGGCATACCGCAGCCGGCGCGCCGCGCCGGAAGCCGCCCCGTACCGATACGGGCACGAGAGCGAGGCCGGTGACTACGACGTCCGCCGTGCTGCGGGGGGTTAGCGCGGCGGCGCGGCGGGGAGTTCCCTGTAGGGGCGCGGGGAACCTCCCGCCGCACTCCGCTCACCGGGCGGGTCCTACTCGTTCGGGGGGAGTAGGACCCGCCTCGTGGGCGGGCACGACGTCACCAGCAGGTACCGCTCGTCGGTGATCGGTCCGCCCCACAGCCGCGGGTCGTCGAGCGGGTGCACCATCGCGTACGTCCCCACCTGCCGCGCAAGCCGGTCGCATCCGGCCGCGGTGATGCTGGCGCCGGTCTGCCAGCTGCCCTCGACGAGCAGCAACCGGCCGGCCGGGCGCAGCAGCCGCATCCACGCGGCGAGCGCGGCCGCCGGATCGGGCAGCGCCCACAGCACGTGCCGGACGACGACCACGTCCGCCGACGCCGCCGCGTACGGCGGGTTGGCGGCGGCGCCCTGCTGCAGCGCAGCCGGGACGCCGGCCGCGGCGGCCTTCGCCCGTGCCGCGGCGACCATCGCGCCGGGCAGGTCCAGCCCGCGTACGCCGTAGCTGAGCTCGGCCAGCAGCACGGCGATGCTGCCGGTGCCGCACCCGAGGTCGACCACCGCCGCCGGTGCCGGCGGTAGCGTCCGCGTCAGCAGCTCCGTCCATGCCGCCCGCGCCTGCGGGTCGAGCAGACCGTGGTCCACCTCCTCGTCGAATCGCGCCGCCTGCCCGTCCCAGTACTCCCGTACCTCGTCGATCACACCGGCATCCTGTCACCGGCCGCCGACAGCGGCCGCCGGTCGCAGGTCTGCTAGTCTGCATCCGTCTTCCGATATGGGGCTGTAGCGCAGTCCGGTAGCGCACCTCGTTCGCATCGAGGGGGTCAGGGGTTCAAATCCCCTCAGCTCCACCCCAGGACAGGGGCCCTTTCCTCGTTCAGGAGAGGGCCCCTGCGCACTCCGTCCACAAGCGTCGCCGGGTGGTACGTACGGGCGGTCGAATTGAGCTAGTCTCCGGGGCGTGAGTCGGACGCCCACCACGCGTGAGATGTCGCCGATGCTGCGGCGTAGGTGGCGCCTGCGCGTTGCGGGGATAGCGCTGATCCTGGTGACCCATCTGGGGTTCGCCGTGGGCTCGCTGGTGTTGCCGGTGTCCGGGATATCGGAAGAGACCATCCAGCCGGATCCGAACAAGCTGACGCCGGCGGCGAAGCTGGTCGACTGTGGCCCGGCCGGTCTGGCGCTGTTGGACAAGACCAAAGGCAGCCGGCAGACGGACTCCGGCTGTGATGCTGCAGCGAAGGAACGCGGCATCTTCGCGCTCGCTGTCGGTGGTGGTGGCGTGTTTCTGCTCCTGGCGATCGAGTGGTCCTGGCGACGCGGCGCCCTCGGTATGCGCTGACCACCCCGTCGCCGGTCAGTCGTCCTTGCGCGGTTCCATCGCGGGTGGCACTTCCATCTCGCCGGCGACGTAGTTGCCGTGCCGGTCGACGAACGACGACGTGGACTCGAGCTTGCCGTCCCGTACCTGGTAGGTCTTGATCACGGCACGCAGTTCGCCCTGACCGTTCTGCTGGAAGACAGTCTCGTACGCGTAGACGTTGCCGTTGCTGATCTTCTGCGCCTGGACGACCGCGTCGGCGAGTTGGGCCGGCAGTAGCGCGCCGTTGAGTCGGCCGTACCGCGGGTCGAGGTCCCGCCCTGGTGGCAGCCGGTCCGTCGGTGCCTGGCCGGGCAGGCTCGGCGGGCGTTCACCCCGATGCCTGATCGCGCGGGTCAGCTGTGGGTCGACGTAGCCCGCCCTGCCGTAGCTCGCGCCGAGCACGGCGCCGGTGAAGACCTGTTCCTGTAGGCGACGGGTTTCTTCCGGGCTGAGGTCGAAGCTGTCCAACCCGAGCCGTACGCTCACGGTGCGCCAGCCGTCGTCGCCGGTGTGCCGGGTGTCGCTTACGGCCACGATCGGGTAGAGCCGCATGTCCGGGCCGAGGAGGAACCCGCCGCCGGCGACGCCGCGCTTCCCGTCAGGGGTACAGGGGAGACCGGCAGGGAGAGCCGCACGCCAGGCCCGGGACCCGAGGTCATGGGTGTTCGCCGTCGGTTTCCACCCGGCTCCGTAGTTCTCCTGGTAGGCGGCCCTGGCGCGGCGGAAGAGGTTCGGGCTGCTGTAGGCGGAGTAGACGGGTAGGGCGTAGCCGTCCTTCTTGCCGGCCTTGCGCCCGGCCAGCCGGGTCAGCGCCACGGCGCA
This sequence comes from Streptosporangiales bacterium, assembly GCA_009379825.1. Lineage (NCBI taxonomy): Bacteria > Bacillati > Actinomycetota > Actinomycetes > Streptosporangiales > Streptosporangiales bacterium. Next base: position 17,686 of record WHTA01000065.1, on the reverse strand, counting down.
CACGTGATCGAACGTCTCCGCACGCCTGAGCTGAGCCTGCAGTGTCTTCGTCCAGGCCTTCGCGTCCGCCTCCCGGTCACCGGCATCGAAGACCGGGTCGACGGTGCCGTCACTGTGGACGGTCATCTGCGCGTTCTCGGCGCGGGTGGCAACCGTGTCGATCTTCGACTTGCAGCCGCCGAGTACGCTCGCGGCCAGGCGCAGCGTGTTCCTGGCCACGGTCAGGCGGCTGATCGCCGTGTAGATCGCGAGCCCGTCCGCGGACGCCACCTCGGCGGCCGCCGGCTGCCCGGTGCCACGCCAGCCGTCCTTACGCAGCAACGGATGCACGACCTCGGCGAAGTACTCCGCCCCGGCGGTACGTAGCTGCCGGCAGGCGCGCGACAGCCCGTCGGCGGCATCCGTGAGGCCGCTCACCTTCGCATACCGGACGTCGCTGATCGTCAGGCTCACTGTGCCGGCCCCACCGGCCGACGAGCTGCCTCCGGGTCGCCGGGCTCGACGGTGCGGCCATAGTGCGGGACGCGAGTCGACGGCCCGTAGGCGCCATCCGGGGTTCTCGCCCAACAGCGCTCCATCTCCGCCGCGCTCGCGTCATCGTTCGCGGCGGCCACGTTGGCCGAGCTGGTCAGGTTGGAACCCACCGTCCCGAGCGTCGTACCCAGGCCACTGACCACGCCGGACCACGTCGTGAAGAAGGTCTCGAACGCCGCACTGACCTCGAAGGACGCCCCTGGCGTGCGCTCACTACCGGCAGCGGCAACCTTGCGGTGTTGCAGCCAGACGTCCGCGCCGACGTCATCGGCCTTCCGGCCCCAGCGACGGACCGCGCCGGGACGCATCCGCAACTTTCCCATCGTGGCGGCACCTCACACACTCGTGAACACATCCGCCACACCGTAGGCCGAACCGCTCTGCAGCGGCGGCCGCTGTCCACAGCCTTACGTCACCCCTGGATACGGGAGTCGTGGCCGACCCAGGCCCGCTCGCGGAGCTGGAACTTCTGGATCTTGCCGGTGGAGGTCTTGGGCAGCTCCGGCACGAGCTCGACCTCGTCCGGCACCTTGTACCTCGCGATCCGGCTCCGCACGTGCTCCAGCAGCTCTTCCGGTGGCACCGACTCGCCCGGGCGCAGCACGACGTACGCCTTCGGCCGTTCGCCCCACTTCTCGTTCGGGACGCCCACCACCGCGACCTCCAGGACGGCCGGGTGCGAGTCGACCGCGGCCTCCACCTCGATGGTGGAGATGTTCTCCCCGCCGGACACGATGATGTCCTTGGCCCTGTCGCGCAGCTGGATGTAGCCGTCCGGGTGCCGGACACCCAGGTCACCCGAGTGGAACCACCCGCCGCGGAACGCCTGCTCCGTCGCCTCCGGGTCGTCGAAGTACCCGGACATCACGTTGTTCCCGCGCATCACGACCTCACCCATGGTGGCGCCGTCGCGGGGTACGTCGCGCATCTCGTCGTCCACCACGCGCACCCCGTCGGTCACCACCATGCCGACGCCCTGCCGTGACATCACCTCGCTGCGCTCGTCCACGTCCAGCTCCAGCCAGCCCTCCTGCGGCTCGCAGACCGTGTAGGGGCCGTACGTCTCCGTCAGCCCGTACACGTGCGTCAGCCGCGCCCCGAGCTCGGACATCCGCCGGATCACCGTGGGCGACGGCGGTGCGCCCGCGGTCGTCACCACCACCTCGTGTGCCAGCGGATGGGCGCCCTCGTGGTTCGCGATGGTCACAAGCACCGTCGGCGCGCCGTTGAGGTGGGTGACGCCCTCGGTGTCGAGCAGCCGCCAGATCTCCGGAGCGTCGACGGCGCGCAGGCACACGTGCGTGCCGCCGATCGCGGTCACCGCCCACGGCGTGCACCAGCCGTTGCAGTGGAACATCGGCAGCGTCCACAGGTACCGCGACTCCGGTGTGTGCCTGGAGTGCACGATCTCGGCCAGCGAATTCAGGTACGCGCCGCGGTGGTGGTACATGACGCCCTTGGGACGTCCCGTCGTGCCGGACGTGTAGTTGATCGAGATCGTGTCCCGCTCGTCGGCGACGCTCCACGGCAGCGGCCGGTCGTCACCGCGGGCCAGCAGCTCCTCGTACGAGATGCCGCCGAGGTCCGGGTCCGGCGTGGCGCCGGACGCCGGGTCGGTCACCGTCACGATCTCGGTGAGGTCGACGTCCCGTGGTACGGAAGCGTGCAGCGCGGCGTCCACCACAAGCACCTTCGCCCCTGAGTGCGTCAGGATGAAGCCGATCTCGGCGGGCGCCAGCCGGGTGTTGATCGCGACCAGCACCGCGCCCGCCAGCGGCACCGCGAAGTGCGCGACGAGCATCTCCGGGATGTTCGGCAGCAGGTACGCGACCCGGTCGCCCGGCCGGACCCCGCTGGCGCGCAGCGCGTGCGCCACCCGCGTGGTCTCCGCGGCGAACTCGCGGTAGTTCGTGCGGCGGTCGCCGTAGACGATCGCTTCCTTGTCCGGGAAGACCTCGGCGGACCGTTCCAGGAAGGCCAGCGGGGTCAGCGGCGTGAACCAGGTGTCAGCTGTGACGGCCATGGGGTCATCGTCGCCGTAGCCGAGCTGGTCGGACAAGCCCTCCGGCTACGCGCCGCTGCCGTACGGCCGCGTGATGATCTCCAGGTTGTGACCGTTGGGGTCCTCGAAGTACGCACCGCGACCGCCGTCGTTGTGGTTGATCCGCCCGGCCTCGCGGTGGGCGGGATCGGCGTAGTATGTCACGCTGGCGGCCTCGATCCTCGCGAAGATCGAGTCGAACTCGTCCTCGGCGACCAGGAACGCGTAATGCTGCGGCGCGATCTCGTCCGCGCCGCTCTGCAGCACGTCCAGGGTCACCCGGTTGCCCGTCTCGACCGGCAGGAACGGACCGTACGGCGCGCCGACCTCCAGGCCGAGGATATGGGCGAAGAACTGCGCAGTGGCCTCCCTGTCACGCGCCGCGACGATCGTATGATTCAACTCGACGGACATCGTGCTCCTCCCTCCAGCCGGGGCGGATACTGGTTGCCATTGCTCGATCCTACGGTGGGTCGCACACTCGAAGGGGGAGGCGAGATGCGGCGAACTACCTGTTGTGTGATCGGCGGCGGGCCGGCTGGGATGGTGCTCGGGTTGTTGCTCGCCCGGGCGGGTGTGGACGTCACGGTGCTGGAGGAGCACGGGGACTTCCTGCGTGACTTCCGCGGTGACACGGTGCACCCGACGACGTTGTCGCTGCTGGACGATCTCGGGCTGAGTGAGCAGTTCGCCGCGTTGCCCCAGCGCAGGGTGGACAAGGTCCAGCTCCCGCTCGGGCCCGATGGGGAGTTCCTCACGCTCGGCGACTTCACGCTGCTACGCACCAAGTACAACTACATCGCCATGGTGCCGCAGTGGGACTTCCTCGACCTGCTCGCCGACGCCGGCAGGGAGGAACCCACGTTCACGCTCTGCATGAACACCGAGGCGACGGAGTTCGTCCGCGAGGGTGGCCGGGTCAACGGGGTGCGCTACCGCACCAGCGAAGGCGAGACCGGTGAGATCCGCGCGACCATCACCGTGGCGTGCGACGGCCGCAGCTCGCTCGCGCGCGGGATCCCCGAGCTCGGCCTGCGCGACTTCTCCACCCCGATGGACGTCTGGTGGTTCCGGCTGCCCAGGCGTCCGGACGACGTGGCCGGTGTGGTCAGCTCCGTACGCAACGGGATGTTCATGTTCCTGATCGACCGCGGCGACTACTACCAGGCCGCGTCGATCATCGCGAAGGGCACCGACGCCACCCGCCGTGCCAGGCCGATCGAGGAGTTCAACCAGTCGCTGGTCGAGCTGCTGCCGTGGCTCGCCGGACGGGGGCTCGTGCCGGACTGGGACGACGTCAAGCTGCTCGACGTCAAGCTCGACCGGATGAGCAAGTGGCACGTCCCCGGCCTGCTGTGCATAGGCGACGCCGCGCACGCGATGTCACCCGTCGGCGGCGTCGGCATCAACCTCGCGGTGCAGGACGCCGTCGCGTCCGCGCGCCACCTCGCCGAGCCGCTACGCCACGGCACCGTGGGCCGCGCGGAAGTCGCCGCGATCCAACGACGGCGCTGGCCCACTACGGTCCTCGTGCAGAGCTTCCAGCGCGCCGTGCACAAGAACGCCATCGAGTCGGCGCTTGCCGGCGAGATCGACTTCAGCGATCTCGCGCACCTGCCGTTGCCGCTGCGCATCGCCGAGCGCATGCCGTGGGCGCGCCGGCTGCCGCCGTACCTGCTGGCCTACGGCGCGATGCGGGAGCGTCCACCGGCCGCGGCGCTGCGCTGACGCTGCGGTTACTTGATCGCCAGCGGGTTGAGCGGCGAACCGACGGCGCCGGGGATGAGCAACGGCTCGCCGACGAACAGGAACTCGTACCGACCGTCGGCGGCGCAGTCCGCTGCGATGTCGTCCAGCTGCCAGATCTCGCCGACCAGCATGCCCATGCTGACGAGCAGGATCAGGTGCAGCGGCTGGAACGTGCCTTCGATCTCGTTCGGGCGTACCTCCGCGCCCCAGGTGTCTGTGGCCAGCGCGGCGACATCGCGCTCGTGGAACCACGGCGCCGTCTGCAGCGACAGGCCAGGCGCGTCGCCGACCGAGAAGCCAGCCCAGCCCGGCTTGGTACGACGGGCGTGCATGTCGCCCGTACGGATGATGACCACGTCGCCGGCGCCGACCTCGACGCCCTGGGCGCGGCACGCTCCGTCCAGGTCCGCGGGCATGATGGCGTGGCCGGGCTCGAGGTGGTCGACGGCGAAGTAGCGCGGCATGTCGAGCAGTACGCCGCGCGACACGACCTTGGACACGTGCTCGATACCGCCGTGCACGGCACCCTGCGCGCTGACGTCGGCGGCGCTGAACCCGTTGTACATCACGCCGTTGCGGAAGATGTGGCCGAGCGCGTCCCACTGCGTCCCGCCCTGCAGGAAGAAGAACAGGCTGTCGTCGGCGTAGCCGAAGCCGAGCGGGTCGCCGCTGTACGGCTGCGTGCCGGCGAGGTGGTCGGAGCCGGTCGCGACCATCTGGTGGACGGGGTTGACCCGGCCGAACGCGCCTGTCTGCGGGCCGTCGCCGTCCAGCGGCAGTTGCATGGACACGGCGCGCCCGTCCTGGACCAGGCGCGCGGCGGCCGCGGTCTTCTCCGCGGTGATGTGGTTGAGCGTGCCGCGCTGGTCGTCGGTTCCCCACCGGCCCCAGTTCGACAGCTCCTTGTAGTACTTCTCGAACAGGTCGATCGTGATGGCCGGTTCCGTCACGGCAGGACCTCTCTTCGTCGAGGCGGCGTTGCCACCCGACGGTAGGACGTACGCGACGGCCAGTCTTCCTCGCAACCGAGGAGCTGTGCGGCTCCAGTTCCTCCGATGAGTGGATGTTCCCCGTGCGGCTCGCGATTAGCGTGCCTGCAGGTACCGGGGGAGTGGAGTGCTGCGCGCACGAGACGGAGGTGGTCGCGGTGGCCACGCCCACGGCTGACCCGGCACAGCCGTCGTTCGCCCTCACCGGCAGGCGCGCGCTCGTCACCGGAGGCAGCAAGGGCCTGGGGTACGCGAGTGCGCTCGCGCTCGCCGGTGCCGGCGCCGACGTGGTGATCGCGGCACGCAACGAGGTCGAGGTGGAGCAGGCCAGCGCCGCCATCGCGGCCAGGCACGGCCGATGCACGCCGCTGGTGCTCGACGTGACCGACATCGACGGGTGCCGCAACAGGCTCGCCGACCTCGACCCGTTCGACGTGCTCGTCAACAGTGCGGGACGCAACCGGCCTGAACCGTTCCTCGAGGTCTCGCCGGACGCGTTCGACGACGTGCTCGGCCTCAACCTGCGGTCGGCGTTCTTCGTGTCGCAACTGGTGGCGCAACGGCTCGTGGCGGCCGAGCGCGGGGGCGCCATCATCCACATGTCGTCGCAGATGGGGCACGTCGGCGGCGCCAACCGCAGCGTGTACTGCGCGTCCAAGTGGGGGCTCGAAGGACTCACCAGGGCCATGGCGATCGAGCTGGCGCCGTACGGGATCCGGGTGAACGCCCTCGCGCCGACGTTCATCGAGACGCCGATGACGCAGCCGTTCTTCGCCGACGAGACGTTCCGGTCGAGCGTGCTGGACAAGATCAAGCTGGGCCGGCTCGGCACGCTCGACGACATCGGCGGCGCCGTGGTGTTCCTGGCCAGCCCCGCCTCCGCCCTGATGACCGGGGCGTCGCTACTGCTCGACGGTGGGTGGACCGCCGACTGACACACGACCCGGCAACCACGACGGAGTGGGAGCACCATGTTCGACGCGTTGGACAGGCAGACCGCGCTGAGCCGCCGGCAGCAGCTGCTGGCGTACCTCGCGACGTGGGCGGTGTGTCTGGAGTTCCTCGACTACTTCCTGATCGGGTTCATCCTGACGTTCGTCTCCGGCTCGTGGTCGCTGACGTTCGGGCAGTCGTCGATCATCCTGCTCTCGTCGGGCATCGGCGCGATCCTCGGTGCGCTGTACTTCGGGCGGCTGGCCGACCGGATCGGCCGGCGTCGGGTCTTCCTCATCACCATCGCGGTCTTCACGCTGGCGACCGGTGCGCTGGCGCTCACGCCGGACGATGCTGCGGTCGGCTGGATCTACCTCACCGTGCTGCGGGTGGTCGTCGGCTTCGGCGCGGGTGGCCTCTACGTCGTAGACCTGCCGATGGTGCAGGAGTTCATGCCGGCCGCGAAGCGCGGGCGCGTGGTCGGCATGGTGACGTCGGCGGTGCCGCTCGGCTTCCTTGTCGGCTCGCTCATGGTGTGGCTGCTCTCCGACCTGATCGGTTGGCGGGGCATCCTCATGGTCGCCGCCGTGATGGGGCTGTCGGTCTTCACCATGCGACTGTGGATCCCGGAGTCGCCGCGCTACCTGGTGCGGCAGGGCGACCTGGAGGGCGCGCGCCGTTCGATCGCCTGGGCGCTGCACGTCGACGCCGAGTCGCTCCCGCTGGCCGCACCTGCCGTGGAGTCGCCGCAACGCAAGCCGGGTATCCGCGCGCTGTTGCCGTACAAGCGCAGCTTCTGGCTCGCGACCATCGCGAACCTCGGCACGCAGACCGGCTACTACGGGCTGACGCTGTGGACGCCCACGCTGCTCGTGCTGATCCTCGCGATAGACCCGGCGCAGTCCGGTTTCTACATGGTGTTCGTGACGCTCGGTGCGCTCGCCGGACGGTTCGGCCTCTCGTTCCTCGCCGAAGGGGTGGGCAGGCGCCGCGCGGGGATCATCGCGGGCTTCGCCGCCGCGGCGCTGCTGGTGCTCGCGGCGGCACTCGACCAGGTGGCGATCGCCGGCTTCTCGGTGTTCTTCCTGCTAATGATCGTCGTCTACTTCTTCGGCGAGGGCGGGTTCGCGATCGTCGGGCCGTACTCCGGTGAGGTGTGGCCGAGCTGGCTGCGTACGACCGGCATGGGGTTCGCGTACGGGATCGGCGGCATCGGCAAGGTCATCGGCCCGCTCGGGCTGGGGCTGATCGTCGGGTCGAGCAACCTGGTGAAGCCGGAGGCGACGGTGACCGACCTGATGCCGGCGTTCTGCTACTTCGCCGGCTGGTACGCGCTGTGCGCAGTGATGTTCGCGGTGCTCGGCTTCGAGACGAAGGGCAAGAGCTTGGAAGCGCTCGACGACGAGATCGAAGGGCAAACCCGAGCTGGAGAGGAGAACCGATGGCACACGAGATCCTCAAGGTAGCGGCCTTGGCACGTACGGAGGTGACGGCCGCGCGCGCGAAGGTCAGCGACACCGTGCAGTCCGTCATCGAGGACGTCCGCGCACGCGGCGACGCGGCGGTCAGGGAGTACTCGAAACGCTTCGACGACTGGGCACCGGACACCTTTCGGCTCTCCGCGGAACAGATCGACGCGGCCGTCGCCCGGCTGCCCGAGGAGGTCGTACGCGACATCGAGACGGTGCAGGAGAACGTGCGGAACTTCGCCCGCATCCAGCGCGAGTCGATGACCGAGGTGGAGGTGGAGACCGCGCCTGGTGTGCACCTCGGGCAGAAGCACATACCCGTCGCGGCGGCGGGTGCGTACGTGCCAGGCGGCCGCTACCCGCTGACCGCCTCCGCGCACATGACCATCGTGACGGCGAAGGCCGCCGGCGTGCAGCGGGTCGCCGCGTGCACGCCGCCGATCCGCGGCCAGGTGCCGGACGCGACGATCGCCGCGATGCACCTGGCGGGTGCCGACGAGATCTACCTGCTCGGCGGGGTGCAGGCGGTCGCGGCGCTCTCGCTCGGCACCGAGACCATCGCGAAGGTCGACCTGCTCGCCGGACCCGGCAACGCGTTCGTCGCCGAGGCGAAGCGGCAGCTGTTCGGCGAGGTCGGCATCGACCTGCTCGCCGGTCCCACCGAGACGCTCATCGTCGCCGACGACGCCGCGGACCCGTTCGTCGTCGCCGTGGACCTGCTCAGCCAGGCCGAGCACGGGCCGGACTCACCCGCGGTGCTGATCACCACCTCGCGGCAGCTGGCCGAGGAGACGCTCGGCCACGTGGAGGAGCTGCTGCCCGGCATGCCGACCAACGACTTCGCCGAGCCGGCCTGGCGTGACTACGGCCAGGTGCACGTCGTCGACTCGATCGAGGCGGCGTACGCGCTTGCGGACATGTTCGCGTCGGAGCACGTGCAGATCCTCACCGCCCAGCCCAGGCGGGCGCTGGACGAGATGCGCAACTTCGGCGCGATCTTCCTCGGCGAGGGCACCTGTGTCAGCTACGGCGACAAGGTGATCGGGACCAACCATGTGCTGCCGACGCTCGGCGCCGCGCGCTACACCGGCGGGCTGTGGGTCGGGAAGTACCTGAAGACCGTCACCTACCAGGAGGTCACGGACAAGAGTGCAAGCGCGTCGCTCGGCGAAGTGTGCGGGCGCGCCGCCCGGGTCGAGCAGTTCGAAGGGCACGCGCGGTCCGGTGACGTCCGCGTCGCGAAGTACGAGGGCAAGCCACTGGCCTGGAGCAGCCACACGTTCGGGTCCTGAACCGTACCGCCCCCAGCGTCGAGGGAGAACGTCGTGACGAAGGAGAAGATCACCCGCGCCCAGTGGCTGACGTTGCTGGCAACGACGCTCGCGTGGGGCCTGGACGGTTTCGACGGCAGCCTGTTCACGCTCGTGGTCGGGCCGGCGATGACCGACGTGCTGAGCAACGGTGGCGCCGCCCCGACCCCCGACCAGGTGACGTACTACGGCGGGATCGCCGTGAGTCTCTACCTGCTCGGGTGGGCGATCGGCGCGGTGATCCTCGGCGTGCTCGCCGACTACTTCGGTCGGCTGCGGGTGCTGGCCGCAGGCATCCTGACGTTCGCCTTGTTCACCGCGCTCACCGCGGTCGCCACGGACTTCTGGCAGGTCGCCGTCTTCCGGTTCATCGCTGGTATGGGGTCCGGCGTCGAGTACCCGGTCGGTGCCACGCTGATCGCCGAGGTGTGGAACAACAGGTACCGCGCACGCGCGGCGAGCATCATGGCGTCCGGTTACGCGGCGGGCTACTTCCTCGCGTCGGTGACGTACGGCCTGATCGGCAGCTTTGGTTGGCGGGTGACGATGGCCGTCACGCTGGCGCCGGCGCTGCTGGTGTTCGTCCTGCGGCGGTTCGTGCAGGAGCCGGAGACCGCGGTCGCCGCACGCAGGCAGCGGCGACTGCAGCGGGACACAGGTTCCGAGCGGCCGAGGTTCACCCTGGTGGAGCTGTTCTCCCCGTCGGTGCGGCGCACGACGATCCTCGCCATGGTCGTCTGTGCCGGTTCGCTGGTGTCGTTCTGGTCGATCACGACCTGGGCGCCGCAGATGATCCGCAACCTCGGCGCAGCACCGGACGACGCGATCACGCAGGTCGCGCTCGGCACGGCGTTGCTGAACCTCGGCGGCTTCCTCGGCTACGCGAGCTGGGGGTTCATTGCGGACGTCGTGGGGCGCAGACCCGCGTTCGCGATCAGCATCGCGTGCATGTGGGGCGGTTCGTTCGCGCTGTTCCCGTGGGGCTGGGGCTTCGGCGCGTACCTGGTGGTGCTGCCGGTGATCGGGTTCGGCATCTTCGGCACGTTCTCCGGCTGTGCGGTGTGGTTCCCCGAGCTGTTCGCGCCGCCGATCCGGGCGACGGCGATGTCGTTCACGAACAGCTTCGGCCGCATCCTCACTGCGCCAGGACCGGTGTTCGCCGGGGTGATCGCGGCGTCCTGGTTCGGCGGCAGCCTGCCCCAGGCGGTCATGGTCGTCGCGTCGTTCGGCCTGGTCGCGGCCATCGGGGTGCTCCTGCTGCCGGAGACCCGCGGCCGCATGGTGCACGGCTGGACCCCCGACACCACCGCCACCCGACAAGCCGAGGGCGCCGGGTGAGGGTCAGCCGTCCCTGAGGACCAGTTCGCAGAAGAGGCGTTCGTCGGAGTTGGTGAAGTCGATGCCGGAGAGCTCGGTGATCCGGCCGAGTCGGTAGCGCAACGTGGTGGGGTGCAGGTCGAGCTCGACGGCGGCGGCCCTGGTGTTGCCGAAGGCACGGAGGAACACGGCTAGCGTGTGCACGTAGTTGGTGCCGTGCGTGCGGTCGTGCTCGCGCAGCGCCTCCAGCTTGTGGTACCTGGCGTGCTCGTCGGTCCGTACGGCCGCGCCGAGCCGGTTCAGCAGGATCTGCGGTACGGCGTCGTCGAACCGCAGCACCGGCTGGCCGGTGCGGGCGAGTACCTCGAGCACGTTGTCGGCCTGGTCGCGCAGCTCGGGCGCCGACGTCAGCCGCTGGCGCTGCTCGCTCACCGCCACCAGGGTGTCGAACCGCAGCGTGCGGCGGGCGTTGTCCGCCAACCCCTCGCCGAGCTCCTGTACGTTGCCGAGCTCGCGTCCGTCGGTGAGCGCCACCAGGCAGTAGATCGTCTGGCCGACGGCGGTGGTGGCGACCCGCCAGCGGTACGCCTGGCAGTAGAGGTCGACGGACTCGACCAGCCGGTTGCGTTCGGCGTGACTGGACGCGGCGCCGTCGGCGCGGCGCAACGCGAGCATGCAGTACGCGTCCGCGGGCACCACGCCGAGATCCTCGGCCACCGACCGCGACAGCTCGCCGGTCTCGATGAGGGTGCGCAGGATCTTGCGCTGTGCCGCCCGCTGGCCGAGCATCTCGTCCTGGTAGCGCAGCAGGTGTGGTGCGCAGATCCCCGCCGCTACGTGCATCTTCTCCGCGACGTCGTCACGCAACGGTTTGCTGCCCTCCGCGACCCAGAGGACGCCCACCGGGTGGTCGTCCACCCGGATACCGCGCAGCAGCCGCCGCTGCGCCTGGTACGGCCCATCGTCCACGTTGACGACGTGGTCGGTGGTGAGCAGCGTCTCCAGTGCGCCCTTCTCCTCCAGGTGTCGCAGCCACTCGTCCGGTATCCGGCCGCCGAGGATCGCGGCGTCGCGACCGTGGTCCACGGCGTCGGTCAACGTGGAGAAGGCGAGCACCTGGAAGTTGGCGTCCTCGATGATCACCGGGCCGCCGAGGAAGTCGGCGAGTGCCTCGGCCAGGCCGGTGAGGTCGCCGGGTGCGACGCTGCCCACCATGTCCTCGCCGCCACCGTCGTGCTTGTGCAGCACGTCGCGGATCGCGTCGGCGAGCGCCAGCCAGGAGACGCCGCTGCACCGCTCGTACAGCGCGACGCGTTCGTCCCTCGCCAGCCGGGCGAGCGCGGCGAGCGCGAGCGGCCCGACCCGCCGGTCGACGACGACACCGACGCACCCGCGGCTGGCGGCATGTCGCAACGCGACGCTTGCCGCGTGCATCTCCTCGCCCGCGTCGGTCAGCAGCGCGAGCTGGTGCTCACCGACCCAGGCGGCGTCCGGCTCGTAGACGCAGACGCCGGCGATCGGTGCGCCGGCCCGGGTGCCGTGGTCGATCAGGTCGACGTAGCCGGAGCCGAGGGCGGCGGTGAGCTCGTCGACGGTGACGCCGGCTCGACTCGACGAGTCGTGCGTCGCCCGTGCGTCCATGCACCGCCTCACTCATCAGGCACCGGCGGGTATGACCGGCAGTACGAGGTACGGCTGCCGCTCATCATCGCACACCAGCGTGGTGGTGCCGGAGTACTCGGGCTTGTCCCGGTCTCCGGGATGCTCGTGCCAGTACGGTCCGCTGCCGAACTGCTCGCGCGCGTACGCCGGGGTGCGCTCGCCGCCGTGGTCGTAGTCCTGACCCTGCACGGTGAGCCCGATGCGGTAGCCGGGCGGTACGACGATCGAGGTGGGCCACACCTCGACGTCCACCTCGTAGACCTCGCCAGGAGTGAGTGGCTGCATCGCGTCGTGCGTGTGCCATGGCCGCCAGGGCTCGGACCGCTGCGGGTCGGTCGCGCGGTGGGAGACCCGCAGCCAGCCCTGCGTCAGCGGCGCGCGCGGTTCGAAGGCGGAAGAGAACAGCACCTCGGTGCCTTCCGGGTCGTAGAGGTGCACGGTGGCGAAGATGTCCGCGTCGGTCGTCGTCGAGGCGACGAACAGCTTCAACGTCACCGGGCCGGTGATCTCCGTCTCCTCGCCGAACACCTCGGTGACGAACGTGCGGCCGGCCGAGCGCGCCTCGGACGAGGCGTCTTGCGGCGTCGCGGGCCGGCTCGTCGACAGTGCGCTGCCGGCGGCGTCGAGGTAGTACCTGGTCCACTCGGTACGCGCGAGCGGCCACTCGTGCTCGTGCCGTTCCACGAAGTGGTCCACGTGCCTGACCTTCAGCTGCACCGGCGGGTGCCGGTCGAAGCCGTTGTCCGCGCCCTTGAGGAAGTGGTCGAAGAACCTGCGCTGCAGGTCGCGCCCGTAGTCGGTGTAGAACTCGGTCCAGTGCTCGAAGCCGTGGATCTCCAACCACTTCTGGGCCGAGCTGCTGCGCAGGTAGCCCTCGACGTTCCCGCGCGAGTGCAGCGCCATCCCGCCCCAGTTCGCGGCCGACAGCAGCGGCACGGTGATGCGTTCGAGTGTTGCTGACCGGTCCCTGTAGTACTCGTCGTCGAACGGGTGCTCGTCGAGCATGCCGCCGATGTCGATGGCGAGCCGCCGGCGCTCGTCCTTGTCGACGTCCTCGTCGCCGGTCACGCGGCGGCCGTTGTTCGGGTTCTCCGGCGCGTCCGGGTTGCCGTACTGCACGGTCTCGATCTGGAACGGCATCCAGGCCGGCATGAACTCGGAGACGATGCCGCCGGAGTGCGTGTACTCGCGGTAGAAGTCGCTCGCGCCTTCCCACGGGCAGATCGCCGCCAGGTGCGGCGGCGCGAGCTCGGCCACCTGCCACTGGTTGGTCGCCAGGTACGAGATGCCGAGCAGGCCCACCCTGCCGTTGCTCCACGGCTGCTGGCCGGCCCACTCGACCGCCTGGTAGAGGTCGCGGGTCTCCCGCGGTGAGAAGAAGTCGACCTCGCCCGGCGTGCGCCCGGTGCCCCTGGTGTCCACCCGCACGACGGCGTAGCTGTGCGGCACCCACAGCTCGGGGTCGGGGTGCTCCCACGCCTGGTACTTGTTGCTCGACCCGCCGAGCTGGTCACCGTGCTCGGTTACTAGGCGGTTCCACTGGTGCGGGTAACCGACCTGGAACGGCAGCCCCTTCGCGTACGGGCCGGCGGAGAGGATCACCGGATGCACCTCGTCGTCGTCCGGTCGGTAGACGTCGGTCGCGAGGACGAGCCCGTCGTCGGTCTCGATGCCGAGGTTCCACTCGATGCGCATGCCGTCCTTGACTTCCACCAGCGGTTCTCTCATTGCCGTCCTCCTTCGCTGACGCGCGCCGGTTCTGGTTTGCGGACGAACATCATTGCCACCAGGCCGATGGCGGGGATCGCGACCATCTGGACCAGGCCTGCCGTCGCCCAGTTGGTGTACTGCTGCACGGTCGCGAAGAAGTACCCGGCGACGCTGGCGGGGATGAAGAAGCCGGCGACGAAGACGCCGACCACTGTGCTCACCCGGTGCGCAGGCACGGACCGCTGCATCAGCGAGTTGGTGTTCGTGTACAAGATGCCGGTCAGGCAGACGCCCATCAGCACCGCGAGCGCCATGGCCGCCGGCACGCCGATGGGTGCGGTGAACGTGAGGCCGCCGACGAGCATCAGGCCGACCAGCCCGATCATGTTGAACCGCTTCTGGTCCCAGCGGTCGGCGATCATGCCGAGGAAGATGCTGAACAACGCGCCGATGCCGAACACCCCGGACGCCAGGCTCGCTTCGCCGCTGGTGAAGTCCCTGGCCTGTTCGAGGAACGTGGGGAACAGGCCGAGCCAGCCGTAGACGGCGAACCCGCTGACGACCGTGACGATCGAGCAGCAGACGACGTTGCGGTTGAACAGCCGGCCGCCGTCCTCGCCGACGGCTCTGGTGCTTGTGCGGGTCTTCCGCTCCTGGCCGAAGTCGGCGACGCTGCGCGGCACCCCGACGAGCACGAACACCAGGATCACCAGGCCGACGGCGGCGAACACGAACAGCGGCACCCGCCACGACTGCGTGGCCTCGCGCAGTGCGTTGCCCAGCAGCGGCCCGCAGAACGCGCCGATGCCGTACGCCGCGTTCAGCGTGCCGATCGACATCGCCCGGTTGCGGTGGAAGAACGCACCGACCGCCGCGTACAGCGCGGCGTTCTGGATGCCCTCGCCTGCCCCGGCGAGGATGCGGTAGACGGCCATGTCGGCGAAGCCGATCGTCAGCCCCTGCAGGCAGGTGGCCATGGAGAACGTGACCAGGCCGCACAGGATCATGTTCTTCCGGCCGATCCGGTCCGCGATGTAGCCGGCAGGGATGGCCGCCAGACCCATGCCGAGCGTGAAGATGGTGGTCTGGAAGCCCGCCTGGCCCGCGCTGAAGTCGAGGTCGCCGGCGATGCTCGAGATGAGCACGGGGAAGACCTGGCGGTCCATCGCGTTGATGATGTACGCGATGTCGAGCAGCAGCAGGATGAACAGCAGGTGCGGCCAGCTGAACCGGCGAGCCGTGGCCTGCTCGTCGCCGATCGTCCTCGATCGTGATGCCATGGTGCCCCAATCCGCGCCAGCGTTGGCTTGGACCGAGACCACCGTAAGGTGCCGACCGGCAACTATCTTGCTCCCGAGCGAGAAGCTTGCGGCCGTCCGTTGCTGCCAACGGAGCAGCAGCCACCGCGAGCACGCCGCAGTTGCAGGTGCGGCCCGGCGCGGTGGACCATTGGTCGACTCGTGACGGGAGTGAGCAATGACTGCGACGCCCCCGGTGCGGCCCGTGCCGGCCGACCAGGTACGCCAAGCGCTGGTGGGAGCGCGTCGGGTCGCCGTGCTCGACGACGACCCGACCGGCACCCAGACGGTCCGTGAGCTGCCCGTACTCACCAGCTGGACGGTCGGTGACGTGCGCTGGGCGCTGCGGCAGTCGACCGCCGGCTTCTTCGTACTGACCAACACCCGCAGCCTCACCCCGGCGGACGCGGCGGCCCGCAACCGGGAGGTCGTCGACGCGTGCCTCACCGCGGCAGAAGCCGAGGGCGTCCGCCTGGCGTTCGCCAGCCGCAGCGACTCGACGTTGCGCGGGCACTTCCCGCTGGAGACCGACGTCATCGGCGAGGTGGCAGCCGCCCGCGGCAGCGCCGTCGACGTGGTGCTGCTCGCACCGGCGTACGTCGACGCGGGCCGGGTCACGGTCGACGGCGTGCACTGGCTTCGTACGCCCGACGGCCTGCAGCCGGTGGCGGACAGCGAGTTCGCGCGCGACGCGACCTTCGGCTACCGGTCGTCCAGGCTCGCCGAGTGGGTCCAGGAGAAGAGCGCAGGGCGGATCGGTCGGCAGGACGTCGTCGAGCTGACCCTGGACACCATCCGCGGCGGTACGACCGAGGAGCTGCGCGACCGGTTGGCCGCCGCGCGCGCTGGCCAGGTCGTCGTGGTCGACGCCGCCGAGGACGACGACCTGCGCGCCGTGACCCTTGCGGTGCTGGCCGCGGAGCGCGACGGGACGTCGTTCGCTTACCGCGTCGGCCCTTCGTTCGTCCGCGCGCGGGTCGGTCAGGAGGCGACGCCGCCGGTGGCCGACGAGACGCTGAAGGAACTGACCAGGGCGGACGCGCACGGGCTGGTCGTCGTGGGCTCACACGTCGCGCTGACCACCAGGCAGCTGGCCAGGCTCGAGCAGCGGCGCGACGTGGCGCGCGTCGAGCTGGACGTGCAGACCCTCGTGAGTGGTGGTGCCAAGCAGCACGTGGCCGACGCCGTGGCCGCCGCGACGGCGGCGCTCGGCGACTCGCTCGTGGTGCTGAGCACGTCGCGGGCACTCGTGACCGGCGCCGACGAGGCGGCGAGCCTGGACGTCGCCCGCCGGGTCAGTGCCGCGGTGACGCGGGCCGTGCAGCAGATCGTCGCGGCCAGGCGGCCGGCGTACGTCGTCGCGAAGGGCGGCATCACGTCGTCCGACGTCGCTACCGACGCGCTCGGCATCGACCGGGCGTGGGTGCGGGGCTCGATGCTGCCGGGCATCGTGTCGCTGTGGGAGGCGGCGTCCGGGCCGGCGGCGGGGCTCCCGTACGTCGTGTTCGCCGGCAACGTCGGCGGCGACGACTCGCTGGCCGACGTCATCGACAGGCTGGAGGCGTCATGAGCGTACGCGTCGTCATCACCGGGGGTGCGGGTTTCCTCGGCACGCTGCTTGCCGAGCGGCTGTTGGCGAACCCGCTCGCCGTCGGTGGCGCGGACCCAGCCGACGTCGGCGAGCTGGTGCTCGTCGACCTCGCCGCGCCGCGCGACGAGCTCGCCGTGGACGGCCGGGTGCGCGCGGTGGTCGGCGACCTCGAGGAAGTGCTCGCCGACCTCCCGGACGCGGACGTGGTCTGCCACCTCGCGGGCGTGGTGAGCGGCGCAGCGGAGGCGGACTTCGATCTCGGCATGCGCACGAACGTGGACGGGACGCGTGCGGTGCTCGAGTACGCGCGGCGACAGGCGGCACCGCCGGTGCTCGCGTTCGCCAGCTCGCTTGCGGTGTTCGGCGCCGACCCCGCGATCGGGCCGGTCGACGTCGTCGACGACGACACGCTGCCGCGGCCGCAGTCGAGCTACGGCATCCAGAAGTTCATCGGCGAGCAGCTGGTGGCCGACTACGCCCGCAAGGGCTTCGTGCGCGGCCGGTCGGTGCGGCTGATGACAGTGAGCGTGCGGCCGGGCAAGCCGAACGCCGCGGCGTCCAGCTTCCTCTCCGGCATCATCCGCGAGCCGCTGGCCGGGGAACGGGCGCCCTGCCCGGTGCCGGCGGGGACGCCGGTCGCGCTGTCGTCGCCCGGGCGCACCCTGGACGGCATCGTGCGGGCGGTGAGCGTCGACGACGCGACGTGGGGCAGCCGTACGGCGATGAACCTGCCCGCGCTGACCACCACGCCGCGCGAGATGGCGGCGGCGCTGGACCGCGTCGCGGGGTCCGGTACGAGCGACCTGATCGAGTGGACCGAGGACCCGACGATCGCGGCGATCGTGGCCAGCTGGCCGGCCAGGTTCGAGACCGCCCGCGCCGCCCGCCTCGGCCTGACCGCTGACCAGACGTTCGACGACATCGTCCGCGAGTACCTCGCCGGCACCTAGATGGTTGATTCCTTGGTCAGTGGTCGTAGGCGGTTAGTGATCGTTTGCTGGTGACAACGCCGGTGGTCCAGTTGGTCCAGATGCCGGAGGTGAGGGCGAGGAGTCGCTGGGCGATGCGGGTGAAGACTCCGGT
>WHTA01000064.1 GCA_009379825.1 Streptosporangiales bacterium | reverse complement strand
CTGCAACGACTCAACCCCGCCCGGCGCCGCCGCGCCGCCCCCACAGTCATCAAACGCAAGATGCCCAAGTGGCACGTCAAACGCTCACACCACGCCACCTGGCCACAACCCCAGCACCCACCGGACTACCTCATCCAGAAACCTAACTGAACGGTATTGCCCCTAATGGCACGCTAATGGCACGCCTGGGGACAGCCAGCTTGGAAGATGTGCCGGGCCGTCGTGCGTGATCGTGCTCGGCCTGGTCGCCTCGACGTTCTCACCGTTGTTGACCGCTGCTGACCCTGAGGTGGCCGTGGCGCGTGGCCCGGATGTGGCCCATCGACAGCCACACTTCCCCGTCCTCCTCATAGGAGCCGCCCCCAGGCTGGAGCGGAGTGGGTCAAGGGTCGAGCGTGCTCGATCGCGCAGCGACGCCGCAGGCGCCCTTGACGCACGGAGTGGAGGCCGGACAATCACCCGGCGAGGAGGACGGGGAGCCCAACGTTTCACTGTTCAGGGTGGGCATTGGTCGTGCGGCCGCCAGTGCAGTACGTCGCGGGCGTTGGCAAGGCTCATTACGCGACCGGCGGCGTCGCCGCTGACATGGAAGATCGCGAACCCGTGTCCCCGGTAAATGACCGCTGCCGTCAGAGCCGCCGCCGTGTCGCGTGCCGAGGTGCTCACGTGACGCGCGAGCTGGTGCTGGCGGGACGGCCATTGGTCGTCCGCGGTCGGGAAGCACAGCCGGAGACACACCGTGTCCATGGACCATTCGGCGGAGGCGGCGTGGCAGACGCGCTCGCCCAGTTGCTTGGCCAGGGCGTAGGGCTCGGTGGCGTCGCAGGGCGCGGTCTCATCGGGCCACTTGCCGTACGTCGCGTCGGTCGACGCTTCACCGTTGGTGTCTCGAAGCCGGTAGACCGACATGCTGCTCGTGTAGACCGCATGGCGCACGCCGGCTCGATGTGCGCTAGCCAACGCCGAATACAGACCGACCACCGCGAGATCGAGATGGGCGACCACGGTCTCTGTGTGCTCCCATCCGCTGAGCGGCCCCATGGCCATGTAGACCAGCGAATCGACACCGTCGGCGAGGCTCGTCACCAGCCCTACATCGTGCACGTCGCCGCGGCTGTACTCGACACCAGGTACAGGAGAAACGGGATCGCGTAGGTCGAGTACGTGCACGGCATGCCGGTCGGCGAGCCACGGCACCACTAGCGACCCGACCGAGCCACACCCACCGACCACGAGCACACGACTACGCATACCGCTGATCACCGTATCTTGACGGCCCGGGCCGTCCGCGAGGACGGCGTCCACGCCGCCCGCAGCGGCGGTCCCGGACGCGCCGCGTCAGCGGCGCCTTGATCTATAAGAGGTGTATCCGGCAATACCAGCAGTGGCGCTGTACCTAGGCGACGAGCGATACTCCGTCGTGAGTCCTGATTGCCGGTGTGCCGGTGTAGCGGATGGCGTCGCGGGCGCGGACGGCGTAGGCGGGGTCCATGAGGCTGTCTAACTCTTCGTCGGTGGCCCAGTGGAAGGTGGATACCTCGTCGTTGTCAGCGAGGTAGGTGCTGGTGGCGTGGCAGCGGAATACGAGGGCGACGATGCCGCGGGCGATGTTCTTGTAGACGCCGGACAGGGTCTCGACTTCGATAGATAGACCAGTCTCTTCGGCTACCTCGCGGGCTAGGCCGGCTTCGATGGGCTCGTCCAGCTCGAGCACGCCGCCGGGTGGTTCCCAGTGGCCGTTGTCGGCTCGCCGGATGAGGAGGACGCGGTTGTCCTCGCGCACGATTGCGGCGGCGACGCTGACAGAGTGCCGCTGCGCGGTCATGCCTCGCCTCCCTTGTCGGCCTTGGCCGCTAGTGTGTCGTCTAGAGGAGTTACCTGCAAGGGTACACGGCCGCTGACCTGTGAGGACGGATCGTGGCGCTAGGCAAGGTCGACGCCGGCAGTGACCGGCCGGTGTTCCAGCAGATCGCCGACCAGCTGCGCGGGGAGATCACCCGGGGTGGTATCGCGGCTGGGGAGAAGCTGCCGTCCGAGGCCGGGCTTATGGAGCACTACGGCGTGGCCCGGATGACGATCCGGCAGGCGCTCGGTGTGCTCAAGAGTGAGGGCCTGGTGGTCGCCGAGCACGGGCGCGGGGTGTTCGTACGACCTCGGCCGGTGGCTCGCCGGCTGGGTAGCGACCGGTTCGCGCGGCGGCATCGGCAGGCTGGTGACGCGGCGTTCGTAGCGGACGCCAAGGCCGCTGGGCAGACATATACGGTGGACAACCTGCAGGTCACGCGGGAGAAGCCGGCCGAGTCGGTGGCCGAGTTGCTCGACGTTGACCGACGGAAGAACGTCGTGGTCCGGCGCCGCCGCTATCTCCTGGATGGGCATCCGGTGGAGATCGCCGCGTCGTACATCCCGATGGAGATAGCTGGCGGGACGAAGATCGAGGATGCCGACACCGGGCCCGGCGGGATCTACGCCCGGATGGAGGAGCAGGGCTTCACGTTCGGGCCGTTTCACGAGGACATCCGGGCTCGGATGCCGCGCCCGGACGAGGTGACCGAGCTGCGCCTAGCGCCCGGCGTGCCGGTTCTCGACCTGGTGCGCGTGGCACGCGATGTCGAGGGGCGGCCGCTGGAGGTCTGCGAGACCGTGATGGCAGCGGACTCGTTCGTGCTCAGCTACGACCTACCGGCCACGTAGGCGACACGCCTCGCCGGACTGGTTGACAGCCTCAGGCCAACTCCTCTATACATGTGTTATAACTCCTCTAGACGTATGGAGGAGATGGCATCGAAGGAGGACTACGGATGGCGATCGATGGAGGGTTCCGGTTCCCGGTCGAGTTCGGGCAGGCGTTCCCGCACGGCGCGTACGTCGTCGGTGAGGTAACGCGGGTCCGTGACTACGACGCGAAGGGCGACAAGCAGAAGGACGACAAGGTCACCGGTCTGCCGATGTGGGAGGTCCGGTGCATGGACGCGGACCCGAGCGTTCGTCGGGGCGAGTTCAAGGTGAAGATCGCCGCGAAGGTGCAGCCGGTGCCGCCGGATGCGCTGCCTGGGCTGCCTTTCCGCCCGGTCGAGTTCACCGGCCTCACGGTCACCCCGTATGTGGACGAGGGGTCAAAGCGGTTGGCGTACTCGTTCAACGCCACCGGCATGCAGGCCCCGACCGGTGCGGCCAAGACGAACGTTGCGAAGGCGGCCGGCTCGTCTGCGGCGGGTAAGGAGCAGGCGGCATGAGTGACGTGACGATCAACGTGCACGTGTCCGCCGGCGAGGACCGTGTGGTGACCACATATGAGTCCACCCTCGACGGTGCCCCGTTCGTGGCGCTGCAAATCGGCGCGACCTTCCGTGGCGTGACGCTGATGGTCCGCGACGAGCAAGCACTCAACGAGTTGGCGTCGATGGTCGCCGAGGCCCGCGCGGGCCTGGCCGGCGCGCTCAACCGGGCGAAGCAACCCGAGCTGTCGGACCTGGTGGCTTCTTGAGCCGGCGCGGCAGCGGTGACGGAGTTGGAGGCTCTCGCCGCTGCCGCGCCTTCCAAACCCACCTAGGAGAGGCGTGATCTGGCATGTCCAAGCGTAGTAACTCCGACATCCCGTGCGGTCAGACGGCGATCTTCACCTACCGGGCTGATGTGACCGCGAAGGCGCTCGGCCTCGATCCCACCCGCTGGGTCTACCCCTGCGGACTCTGCAACGAGGGCCCGGTCAGTGAGCCGGGGAAGCTTTGCGCGACCTGCGCACCCACCCCGCCACGCACCCGCCGCAAGACCGCCAAGAAGACCACCACCGCGAGGGGAGGTGACCGGCGATGACCGTGCTCGGCGTGAACCTGTTCGGCCTGATCGTGGCGTTCCTGGCTGGCGTGGTCACCGGCGGGATGGTCGTGTTCTTCTCCCGTGGCCCGGTGGTGGCGTACTTCCGGGTCAAGGACGAACCCGACCCCGAACCCGTCCAGGTCGAGGTGCTCGCCCAGCAGTCACGCCATCGGGTTCGGCGGCAGCCGGTGTGGGAGCGGGTGGCGGCCCGTCCGGTGTGGTCGGAGGTTCCTGAGGCGACGCGTCGCCAGCTCGGTCGCGGAGGTGCATCGTGACTGGCTGGGTGGAGAAGGCCGCACCGGGGGTGTCCTCGGCGAAGTTGAAGCTCTCGCTGGGTACGGCTATCGCGCTGTTCCTGGTATTCCACTGCTGGCGGGGCGTGTGGTTCCTGGTTCGTCAGTGGCCGCTGTGGCTCGCTGGCGGGCTGACGCTGGTCGCGGTGCAGGTCTACGACGGGCTCGGCGCCTACGGGCTGTCTGCGGCCGGTGCCGGCGTGGCCGCCGCCCTGGTGGTCTGGGCGTTGCTCCATCGGCGGTCGTTCGAGGTGTGCGTGTACTGGCCGCTGCGGGGCTGGGTGCGCGGCCTGTTCGTCTACGCGCCCGGCTGGGACGAGCTGATGGCCGTATGCGGGCTGGCGAAGAAGGTCCGCTCCGAGCACCGGGCGCCTCGGCTGATCCGTACCCGGTCGACCAACACCGTGGACCGAGTTCGGGTAAAGACCTTGCGTGGGCAGACTCTGGCGGACTTCGCGGACAACACCGACCGGTTCCGGGAGAACACCGGCGCCGAGGACTGCCGGGTCCGACGGCTGTACTGGCCTGGTCTCACCATCGCTGGCCGCCAGCTGATTCGCCGGCGGCTGCGGGCGCGGGTGCTGGACTTGTGGTTCCTCGTCCGCGACCCGCTCGCCAACCCGGTGCCGCTGTTCGCCGTGGACGACCGGCCGAACCTGAAGAAGCTCACCCTCGCCCTGCGAGAAGACGGGCTGCCCTGGGCACTGCGGCTGCTCGGCACCCACGTGCTGGTTGCTGGGCGTACCGGCGCGGGGAAGGGCTCGGTGCTGTGGTCGCTGATCCGCTCACTCGGTCCGGCCATCCGGGACGGGTCGGTCGAGCTGTGGATGGTGGACCCGAAGGGCGGCATGGAGTTCGCGGCCGGGCAGGCGTTGTGTGCGCGGTACTGCTACGGCGACCGCTCGACCGATGACGAGGGCAAGAAGCGCGCCTACCAGCTCGACTTCGCCGAGTTCCTCGAAGACGCCGTGGACACCATGCAACACCGGCAACGCGAGTTGCGCGGCATCTCCCGTACCCACAAGGCACGGCCAGGCGACCCGCACATCGTGATCATGATCGACGAGCTCGCCTGCCTGACTGCCTACGTCACCGACCGCGAGGCAAAGAAGCGGATCGATGTGGCGCTGGGGATGCTGCTGTCGCAGGGCCGCGCGGTCGGGATCTCCGTTGTCGCCGCGCTGCAGGACGCTCGCAAGGAGGTCCTGCCGGACCGCGGTCTGTTCCCGACCCGGATCGCGCTCGGGCTCAACGAGCCGGATGAGACCGACCTGGTGCTCGGCTCGGTCGCGCGGAAGAACGGCGCCCGCTGTGACGAGATCAGCGAGGACACACCGGGTGTCGCGTTCGTCGCCGTCGAGGACACCCGCGAACCCATCAGGGTCCGGTTCGCGTACGTGGACGACGACGAGATCGGCCGCCTGACGCAGACCCACCGACACCAGCCCATGCCGGTCGATCCGTACCCGGCCGAGCCGCTCGAGGAGACGAACCGATGAGCGCGCTGACGAGCTGGATTGACGAGACGCGCGAGGCCGTGGCCTGGGAGTTCGACTGTGGGGTGTGTCTGGACTTCGGGTACCTCGATGGCCTAGGCCCGTGCCCGCACTGCGACCCGGACGGGTACGCGGAACACGTCTACTACGCCTCCCAACAGCACCGCTGGGGGCTCGGTGGCGAGGACCCGTGGCCGGCCGCAGGCGGTGGTGCCCTGTGACGACGAAGGCGGGGGATATCCCGCTGGAGGTGATCCGGGCGACGGCGGAGACCGATGGCGTCTGCGTCCGCCCGGTCATCACCCGGCTTCACGACACTCAAGAGAACACGTCCCGGCTGGTGCCGATCCCATGCGGCTCCACCCGCGAGGCGCAGTGCCCGTCGTGTGCGGACCGGAACCGGCGGCTGCGGATGCAGCAGTGTCGGGAGGGCTGGCATCTCGACACCGAACCCGTCCCCGACGACGGGGACGAGCACCCCGACGACGGGGATGACCAAGACGAGGAGCCGGCTGACACGTCGCGGCGGGTACGGTCCACGCGACGGAGGCAGGACGCGCCCGACCTACCTCGACAGGAGGTGCAGCCGCACACGATCGGTCCGACCTTCGGCAGCGAGGGCAAGACCTACCGGCCGTCCATGTTCGGCACGTTCACCCTCGGCTCCTACGGCCGGGTCCGCTCGGACGGCACGCCGGTGGACCCGGAGTTGTATGACTACCGGCGGGCGGCGTTGGATGCGATGCACTTCCCGAAGCTGGTCGACCGGTTCTGGCAGAACCTCCGCCGTGCCGTGGGCTGGAAGGTGCAGTACTTCGCCGTCGTCGAACCGCAACGCCGGCTTGCACCGCATCTGCATGCGGCGATCCGGGGTGCGATCCCGAGGTGTCTGCTTAAGCAGGTCGTCGCGGGGACGTATCACCAGGTGTGGTGGCCGTCCTTCGACCGGGCCGTGTACGTGGACGAGCTGCCGACCTGGGACCCGGACATCGGCGGGTACGTCGACCCGCACACGGGTGAGCTGCTGCCGACGTGGGAGCAGGCGCTCGACGCGCTGGATGAGGACCCGGACGCGGAACCGGCGCACGTGGTCAGGTTCGGGGAACAGACCGACTTGCAGGGCATCCTCGCCGGCACCGACCAGGCGGATCGGCGGATCGGGTACCTGTGCAAGTACCTCACCAAGTCGATCACCGACACCTACGACCCGGACGACATGCCCGTCCGCCGCGCGGCACACGTGGACCGGCTGTGGGAAGAGACCCGGTGGCTGCCGTGTGCGCCGATGTGTGCGAACTGGCTCCGCTACGGCATCCAACCCAAGAACGCCCGCCCCGAGCTGCAGCCGGGGTTGTGCCGGGGGAAGGCGCACCGCAGGGAGACGGTCGGGTGTGGGGGCCGGCGGGTGCTGGTGTCACGGCAGTGGACCGGAAGACGCTCACCGACCACCGCGCTGACCGGGCGGCTGTGGTGCGGGCGGTGCTCGAGGAAGCCGGCATCGACGCCCCTGACATCGATCGGTACTCGACCAAGGTCACTGCCGCTGACGGCAAGCCTCGCTACGTCTGGATGCCCGTGCACGCCGACGAAGAGGAGCTGCCGGAGTACCGGCACGTGCTGCTTGCTGCACTCCGTGAACGGCAGCGATGGCGAGTCCAGTACGAGCAGGCCAAGGAACGCGCCGGACCCCGGCTCGCAGAACTTTCGGCAATCGACCGACCCGCCACGGTGGCGGCATGACGAGGGGAGGTGACGACGAGATGGACAGGCTGCTGACGGTCGCGGAGGCGGCGCCGCTGCTCGGGGCGAAGAACGAGCGGTTCCCACGTCGGCTCATCGCCGAGCGGCGCATCCGGTTCGTCCGGACTGGACGGCACGTGCGCATCCCCGAGTCGGCCATCCGGGAGTACCGCGAGGCCAACACGGTGCACCCGATCGCCAGGGATCGGTACGGACGGGTGGTGGCCGCCTGATGGCGAACAGGAAGGGCCGTCGAACTTTCGGCAACATCCGGAAGCTGCCGTCCGGTCGGTACCAGGCGAGCTACCTCGGGTCGGATGGGATGAGGTACAACGCTCCCGAGACGTTCCCGACTAAGGGCGACGCTGGCGCGTGGCTCACCATCCGCGAGTCGGAGCTGCTGCGAGGGGAGTGGAGTAGCCCAAGCAGGGGACGCGTGCTGTTCCAGGACTACGCAGAGAGCTGGATCGCTGACCGGGACCTCGGCGCGTGAACCCGTGATAAGTACCGGACGCTGCTGCGGCTGCACGTCAAGCCCCGCCTCGGGACGCTGGAGCTTGGCGAGATCACGACTGAGACCATCCGGCGGTGGTTGGCTTGGCTGCGGAGCAAGGGTGTGGGTGCGAGCACGAGAGCTGGTGCATACCGGTTCGTCCGGGCGGTTATGAACACGGCGGTGGAAGACGAGCGGGTCAAGCGGAACCCGTGCCGGGTGAAGGGCGCCGACAAGGAGCACGCTGAGGAGCGTCCGGTCGCCTCGATCCCGCAGGTGTTCACACTGGCCGATTCGGTGCCGGGGCGATACAAGGCGCTGGTCTTGGCGGCCGCGTTCACCAGCCTCCGCTGGGGCGAGCTGGCCGGGTTGAGGCGAGCTGACGTGGACCTGGGCGAGCGGATTATCCACGTGCGACGGACCCTCATGCAGCTCGACACGGGGGAGCTCGTTGAGGGTGCGACGAAGAGCGCGACGAGCAGGCGCAAGATCAGCATCCCGCCGCTGCTCGTCGATGCCCTGCGCGACCATCTCAGCGAGTACGTTCGGCCGGGTGCTCGTGCTCGGGTGTTCACCCGGGGGAGCGGGGACGACCTGCGCCGGGACTGCTGGCACCGGGATGCGGGTTGGCATGAGGCGCTGAAGGTAGCTGGCCTGCCGAAGGGGTTCCACTTCCATGACCTGCGGCACACCGGTAACCACCTCGTCGCCCAGTCGGGGGCGAACCTGCGGGAGATGATGCGGCGGATGGGGCACAGCAGCATGCGGGCCGCGCTGATCTACCAGCACGCCACCGACGAGCGGGACCGGGAGATCGCCGACCGGCTGGCTGGCCTCGTCGACGAGTACCGGGCGGGGCAGATGCCGGACTCCGACGATGCCGACGAGGGCTAATTGCACGCTAGTTGCACGGCGAGGGCCCGACAACGAAACGGCCGCCACCCGCTACCGGGGTTGGCGGCCTTGTGACCTGCGTAAACAGTTGTGCGGTCCCGACGGGATTTGAACCCGCGGCCTCCACCTTGACAGGGTGGCGAGCACTCCTAGCTGCTCCACGGGACCTCGGTGTTGAGTTGTTCTCGGCACGGCGCGCTCGGCGCCGTGCCGAGAGCGTCAAGGTTACCGGATCGGTTGCGGACCCGGCCCGTCAAGGGCTGCGCCGCAACCGGGCCAACTCTACAGCACCGGGCTCGGCGCTGCCGCGGCGGTGGTCCCGCCGTAGCAGGGACCTCACAGCCAGCCCATGCGCTGGGCGTTGTTGATCGCCTCGAGGCGGTTCTCCGCGCCGAGCTTGGTCATTGCGCTGGAGAGGTAGTTGCGTACGGTGCCCTCGGTGAGGTGCAGCTCGGCGGCGATCTTCGCGACGGATGCGCCCGCTGCGGCGAGCCGCAGCGCGTCGGTCTCGCGGTCGGTGAGCGGGGTGTCGCCGGCCGCCATCGCGGCGGCAGCCAGCTCGGTGTCGAGGTAGCGGCCGCCGGCGTGCACCTTGCGCACCGCGGTGGCCAGCTCGTCCGCGGACGCGTCCTTGCCGAGGAAGCCGCTCACGCCGGCCGCCATGGCACGCCTGAGGTAGCCGGGACGGCCGAGGCTGGTGAGGATGACGACGCTGCACGTCCTGGCCACCTGCTCCGCGGCGGTGAGGCCGTCGATGCCGGGCATCTCGATGTCCAGGATGGCCACGTCCGGCCGGTGTGCGCTGACCGCGTCGACGACCTGGTCGCCGCGCCCGACCTGGGCGACGACCTCGATGCCGTCCTCCAGGCCGAGCAGCGTCGCGAGCGCGCTGCGGATCAGGTGCTCGTCGTCGGCGAGCAGGACGCGGATCATGCCGGCACCTCGGCACGGAGCAGGAACTCGGTCGACGTACGCCTGGCGTCGAGCTTCCCGCCGACGGCGGCGAGGCGCTCGGCGAGACCGTCGAGGCCGGAGCCGTGCACCTCGGCGGCCGGGCCGAGGCCGTCGTTGCGCATCTCCAGCACGCCGTGCTCGATGGTGATCAGGCAACGTGCTGCCGTCCTGTGCTTCAGCACGTTCGTGGCTCCTTCCCGCACGACCCACGCGAACAGCGTCCGGGTGCGGTCGGGCAGCTGCCTACCGTCGTTGGCGACGTCGCACTCCACGCCGGCGGCCTCGAGCACGGACCGCGCGCTGGTGAGCTCCTGGTCGAGGTCCAGGCTCCGATACCCCTGCACGGCCGTACGCACCTCGCGCAGCGACTCCTTCGCCAGCCGCCGGACCTCCATGATCTCCGCGGTCGCCTGGTCCGGCCTACGTTCCACCAGCTTGGCGGCCAGCTCGCTCTTCACGCTGATCACCGAGAGGCTGTGGCCGAGCAGGTCGTGCAGGTCGCGGGCGAAGCGCAGCCGTTCCTCCGACACCGCCAGCTGGGTCTTCGCGTCCTGCGCCTGGTGCGCCTCCTTGAGCACCCGCCACAGGAACAGCCACACCCGGACGAACGCGCACACCGCGGCGACCTGGAAGGCCACGAACAACGCGTTCAGCCACGGCGAGACCCCACCGACGGTCATGTCGTAGTAGATCGTCGTGGCGCCCACCATCCCGGCGCCGCAGGCGATGACCGCCCACCACGGCAGGTACAGGGCCGTCATGGCGGTCCAGACGAGCGCCGTCGCGCCGGCGTCCGCGCGCGGTGACAGGAGCAGCGCGGCCGCGCCGGCCACGCCGGCAAGGACGAGCTCCAGCGTCGGCCGCCGCGCGCTTCGCATGGCCGCCCGGCAGGTGCGGGCGAACGACATGCACACCCCGAACGCGAGGACGACCGTCAGGACGACCACCGGCACCGAGACGATGTCCTCGTACGCCGCCCACACCGCGCGGATACTCAGGGAGACCGCGATGATGCCGACGGAGATGTCCGTGGTGTAGACGAAGGCCTTGCGCGCCTTCTCCAACCGCGTCATCGCCACCGATTACCCGCCCTGTCACCGTGGTCGTCATCCGTTGAGCGCAGGCCCGCCGACCTGGACCTCGACAGTACCGCCGACCGGCTCGGCCGCCACGGCACCGGGCCGGCGGTGCCCCCGCAACCGCCGGCCGCCGTAGAGAACCGCCACGCCGAGGCCGAGCAGCGCCAGGCCGACGACACCGATCGGTCCGACGATCGCCAGGTTGGGCGTCTGCCCCGCCGCGCCGAGCAGGATGACAAGGAAGCTCGACCCGTTGAGTGCCCCGTGCCCGATGACGGCCGGCCAGACGCTGCCGGTGACCAGGCGGGTCCAGGCCAGCACTGCGCCGAAGAGCACGCAGAACGGTACGAACATCAACGCCGCCCAGGCGCCCAGCTGGGCGTAGTTGTAGCCGAGCAGCGTCAGCGGAGCGTGCCAGACGCCCCAGCTGACTCCGGAGACGACGATGGCGACGAGCTGCCCGTGCGGCAGCAGCCGCGGCAGCAGCCAGCCCCGCCAGCCCCACTCCTCACCCAGCGAAGGCACCGCGTTGATGAGCGGGTTGAACAGCAGCGAGCCGAGCATGATGCCGATGACCACGGTCGGGGCCAGCCCGCTGTCGCCCACGGGCATCTCCGCGAGCGACTCCTTGAACAGCGAGAACCCGGTGAGGTCGAGCCGGTAGAGCCCGAGCGCGGCGCTGGCGAGGACGGTGACCGCCACGAACACCGGCACCCCGAGCCACAGCGCCAGCCCGACCGCGACGGTACGCCGTTTGCGCGGGCCGAGGCCGAGGCCGGTGTCGCGGGCGAGCTCGCGGAACCGCAGCCCGTGCCGCCTGGCGACCAGCCAGACGACGAGTACGGCGATCGACGGGGTGAACATCATGCCGAGCGCGACGAGCTGCAGCAGCGGCGACTCCAGGCGCCGGCGATGGCGACACCGGCGTAGAGCGGCAAGCTGGTCTTGCGCACGGCGACCTCCTTGATGACGAGCCTTGCCAACAGCATTGCCCGAGGCGGTCACCACCAGTAGTCGCCGCAGTCACCGACCGGACCTGGCTATCGCAGGCCCCGCCGATGACAGCTGTCATCTGATGGCATCGTCGGACGTGACAACCACCGTGTGCCGAGGAGAACCAGGTGTCCCAGATCAACGGCAAACCGCTGCCGGCCGAAGACCCGCGCGCGTTGTTCATGCGCGCCGTGGCGCAGACGGAGGACGTCATCGCGTCCGTCGATGAGGAGCAGCTCGACGAGCCGACCCCGTGCGCCGAGTTCGACGTGCGTACGCTGCTCGGCCACCTGGTCTCGGTGATCAGGCGGGTGGACGTGGTCGGGTCCGGCGGCTCGGCCTTCGACGTGCCGCCGGTGGCGGCCGACGTGACCGACGACGCCTGGCTCACCGCGTTCCAGCGGGCCCGTGCGGCGATGGAGGAGACCTGGTCCGACGAAGCCGTGCTCGACCAGGTGCTGGTGCTGCCGTTCGGTGAGATGCCGGGCCGCGCGGCGCTCGACGGCTACTCGATGGAGTTCACCGCGCACGGCTGGGACCTGGCGAAGGCCGTCGGTGCGGTCGACCGGCTCGATCCGCAGCTCGCCGAGGCCGTGCTCCCCAAGGCGCACCGGATGCTGGCGGCAGAAGGACGCGAACAGCTCCCGTTCGACCCGGTCGTGGAGGTGCCGGCCGGTGCCGGCCCGTACGACCAGCTCGTCGGCTGGATGGGTCGGCAGCCCTGATCAGGCCGGCGCCAGCACCTGTCTCGTCCCAGCGGCGATCTCCAGGTCCTCGCGCGCGGTCACCACGAGGGTGCGGACGGCCGCCCCGGCGGCGGTGATCTCGCCGTCGCCCTGGCTGTCGGTGTTGCGTGCCTGGTCGATCCGCACGCCGAGGTACTCGAGGCCCCCGGCGGCAGCCGCCCGCACCTCGGCGGCGTGCTCGCCGGCACCGCCGGTGAACAGGAGTACGTCCAGCCCGCCGAGCGCTGCGGTCATCGCGGCGATACCGGCACGCAGGCTGCGGAGGTAGACGGCGAGCGCGAGCTCGGCATCGCTGTCCCCGCGGCTCGCGCCGGTGAGCACGTCGCGCATGTCCGAGGTACCCGCGAGGCCGCGTAGCCCGGCGGCATGCTCGAGCGCGTCGGCGATCTCCGGCACGGCGACCCCGGCGTGCTGGTTCAGCCAGAGCACCAGGCCGGGATCGACGCTGCCCGACCTGGTAGCCATCACCAGCCCGTCCAGCGGCGTGAACCCCATCGTGGTGTCGACGCAGCGCCCGCCGGCGACGGCGGCGAGCGACGCGCCCGCGCCGAGGTGGCAGCTGACCAGCCGCAGACCCGAAGGCTCGCGGTCGAGCATGACGGCCGCCCGTCGTGCGGCGTAGGCGTGCGACAGGCCGTGGAAGCCGTAGCGGCGCACGCCGTACTGCTCGCGCCACTGCGCCGGTACGGCGTACGTCGCCGCGGCGGGTGGCAGGTCGGCGTGGAACGCGGTGTCGAAGCACGCGGCCGCGGGCACCTCGGGCAGCAGCGAGCCCACGGCCTCGATGCCGGCCAACGACTTGGGTTGGTGCAACGGGGCCAGGTCGCTGAGTGCCTCCAGGCTGCGCAGCACGCCGTCGTCGAGGCGGACCGGTGCGGTGAACTCCCGGCCGCCGTGCACGACGCGGTGCCCGATCGCATCCGGCGCCGGTACGTCGCGCAGCGCGTCCCGCAGGTCGTCGTGCTCCCACGTGCCCTCGTGCACGGCTACCTGCCGGTGCGCGACCGTGCTGTCGTCGTGGTCGAGCAGGGTGAGTTTCAGGCTGCTCGACCCGGCGTTGACGACGAGTACCCGCATCAGTCCGGCCAGGTCCAGTCGCGTACGTCCGCCGGGTCCTCGCCGTGCTCCCGCGTGTACTCGCGGTGCCGCATCCGGAGGTCGGCGAGGTGCTGGCGCAGCTGCCCGACGCTGCCGCCGAGGCCGGGTACCCGGTCGATGATGTCCATCACCAGGTGGTACCTGTCGAGGTCGTTCAGCATCACCATGTCGAACGGGGTCGTGGTGGTGCCCTCTTCCTTGTACCCGCGCACGTGCAGGTGTTGGTGTCCGCTCCTGCGGTAGGCGAGCCGGTGGATCAGGTACGGGTAGCCGTGGAACGCGAAGATGACCGGCTTGTCGGTGGTGAAGATGGCGTCGTAGTCGGCGTCGGACATCCCGTGCGGGTGCTCGGTCGCCGGCTGCAGCCGCATCAGGTCGACCACGTTGACCACCCGAACCCGCAGTTCGGGCAGGTAGCGCCGGGCCAGGTCCGCCGCGGCCAGCGTCTCCAGGGTCGGTACGTCGCCCGCGCAGGCGAGCACGACGTCCGGGTCGGCACCGCCGGCGGTGCTCGCCCACTCCCAGATGCCGATGCCGCGCGTGCAGTGCGCGACCGCGTCCTCCATCGGCAGCCAGGTCAGTGCCGGCTGCTTGCCGGCGACGACGACGTTGACGTAGTCGCGCGACCTGAGGCAGTGGTCGGCGACCGACAACAGCGTGTTCGCGTCCGGCGGCAGGTAGACGCGGACGATCTCCGGCTTCTTGTTCATCACCACGTCGAGGAAGCCGGGGTCCTGGTGCGTGAACCCGTTGTGGTCCTGCCGCCACACGTGCGAGCTGAGCAGGTAGTTCAGCGACGCGATCGACGCCCGCCACGGCAGGTCCCTGGTGACCTTGAGCCACTTCGCGTGCTGGTTGAACATCGCGTCGACGATGTGCACGAACGCCTCGTAGCTGTTGAACAGCCCGTGCCGGCCGGTAAGCAGGTACCCCTCCAGCCAGCCCTGGCACAGGTGCTCGCTCAGCACCTCGAGCACCTGGCCGTGCGGGCCGAGGTGCTCGTCGGTGTCGAGCACCTCGGCCCGCCACACCTTGTCGGTCACCTGGAAGACGGCGTCCAGCCGGTTCGACGCGGTCTCGTCCGGACCGAACAGTCTGAAGTTGCCCGGGTTCGCGGCGACGACGTCACGCAGCCAGCCGCCAAGCGCGCGGGTCGCCTCCGCGTACGACGTGCCGGGCCGCTCCACCGGCACCGCGTAGTCGCGGAAGTCGGGCAGCTCCAGGTCGCGGAGCAGGAGTCCGCCGTTGGCGTGCGGGTTGGCGCTCATCCGGCGCGGTCCTTCAGGGGCCAGGCCGGTCAGCGTCACCAGCGGTGCGCCTTGCTCGCCGAAGAGCTCCTCCGGTCGGTACGAACGCAGCCAATGCTCCAGCTGGGCGAGGTGCTCGGGGTCGGTGCGCGTGCCGGCGAGCGGCACCTGGTGCGAGCGCCAGGTGTCCTCGACCGGCAGCCCGTCGACCTCGCGCGGCCCGGTCCACCCCTTCGGCGTACGCAGCACGAGCATCGGCCAGCGCGGCCGTTCGGCCGTGCCGTCGCGACGCGCCGCGTACTGGATGGCGGCGATCTGGTCGAGCGCCGCCCCGAGCGCGTCGGCCATCGCCCGGTGCATGACCGCAGGGTCGTGCCCGCTGACCACGATCGGGCGGTAGCCGTAACCCTCGAACAGGGCGAGCAGCTCCCGCTCGGGGATGCGCGCGAGCACCGTCGGGTTCGCGATCTTGTAGCCGTTGAGATGCAGGATCGGGAGTACGGCTCCGTCCCTGCTCGGGTCGAGGAACTTGGTGGAGTGCCAGCTCGTCGCCAGCGGCCCGGTCTCCGCCTCGCCGTCGCCGACGATGCACGCGACGACCAGGTCGGGGTTGTCCATCGCGGCCCCGTACGCGTGCGCGAGCGAGTAGCCGAGCTCGCCGCCTTCGTGGATGGAGCCCGGTGTCTCCGGCGCCACGTGGCTGGGTATGCCGCCGGGGAAGGAGAACTGCCTGAACAGTCGCTGCATGCCCGCCTCGTCACGGGACACGTGCGGGTAGATCTCGCTGTACGTGCCTTCCAGCCAGGCGTTCGCGACGGCCGCGGGGCCGCCGTGCCCCGGCCCCATCACGTAGATCATGTCCACGTCGCGAGACCTGATTACGCGGTTGAGGTGTGCGTAGCAGAAGTTCAGGCCGGGCGAGGTGCCCCAGTGCCCGAGCAGCCTCGGCTTGATGTGTTCCGGTCGCAGCGGCTCGCGCAGCAGCGGGTTGTCCAGCAGGTAGATCTGCCCGACGGAGAGGTAGTTCGCGGCCCGCCAGTAGCTGTCGACGAGAGTCAGCTCGTGCTCGGTCCCCGTTGTCATACGGCCCATCGTCCCCAATCAGACGGTTGTTCACCACCGCTACGGCCGAGCTGCCTCGACGTCGACGTAGCGTCTGGCGTACGGTTTCGAACATGGCTGCGGGTACGAGCATTCTGGGTACGAGAGTTCTACGTACAGAAGATCCGTCCTTCCTCACCAGGGGAGCCGTCTACACCGACGACATCGTCGACGACCGGCTCACCGGCGCCGTTTACGTGACGTTCGTTCGGTCACCGGTGGCGCATGGTCGGATCGTCTCGATAGACAAGACGGCGGCGTTGGCCGCCGAAGGCGTCGTCGACGTGGTGACCGCCGAGGACCTCGAAGGCGTCGGTCTGTTGCCGCCGCCACCGGGTAGCGCGCAGGGGAAGCAGATGCGGCGCAGCATCCTCGCCGCCGACGTGGTGCGGTTCGTCGGCGAGCCGGTCGCGGCCGTCGTCACCCAGGAGCGTTACCAGGGTGAGGACGCGGCCGAGCTGGTCGGCGTGGACATCGAGCCGCTGCCCGCCGTGGTCGATCCGCGGGAGGCGGCCAAGGACGAGGTGCTGCTCTTCCCTGACGCAGGCACCAACACCACGTACACCTCCGACCGCGAGTCGGACCCGACGATGTTCGACGACTGCGAGGTCGTCGTAACGCAGGAGGTCATCAACCAGCGCGTCGCCGCCGTGCCGTTGGAGGTACGGGCGATGGCGGCGGCTGCCGGTGCCGACGGACGTCTCGTCGTCTGGGCGCCCAGCCAGGGCGCGCAGGGGTTCAAGTCCACGATCGTCCGCGTCCTGAAGCAGGACGAGGACCAGGTGCACGTGGTCACCCCTGAGGTCGGTGGTGGCTTCGGCGCGAAGATCTTCCCGGACGCTGAGCACCTGCTCGTCCCGTGGCTGGCGAAGCGGCTCGACCGGCCGGTGCGCTGGGTCGAGACCCGCTCGGAGAACCTGTTGGCCATGCCGCAGGGGCGTGGCCAGATCCAGACGGTCACGATCGGCGGCCGCCGCGACGGCACCGTGCAGGCGTACCGCCTGGACGTCCTACAGGACTCCGGCTGCGGTGGCATGGCCAGCGTGCTCGCCTCGCTGACCGCGCTGATGGCGCCCGGCGTGTACGACATCGCGAAGGTGGAGGCGAACGCGCGCAGCGTTGCCACGAACACCGCGCCTGTCGCCGCGTTCCGCGGCGCCGGCCGGCCGGAGGCGACGGCGGCCGTCGAGCGCGCGATGGACCTCTTCGCCGCGGAGATCGGCATGGATCCCGCGGACGTGCGGCGGAAGAACGTCGTCGCCCCCGACAAGTTCCCGTTCCGTACCTCGATGGGTGCGCTGTACGACAGCGGTGAGTACGCGGCGGCGCTCGACAAGGTGCTCGCGGGTGCCGGCTACGAGGACCTCCGCAGGGAACAACAGCAACGCAGGGACCGCGGCGACGTCGTACAGCTCGGCCTCGGCATGTCGACGTACGTCGAGATCACCGGCGGCGGCCTGGAGGCCAGCGGCGACGACGAGAACGCGACAGTGGAGATCCACGCCGACGGCAGCGCAACGGTGCTGACCGGTACGTCGCCGCACGGCCAGGGGCACGCGACCGCCTGGGCGATGCTGGTGAGCGAGCAGACGGGCATCCCGCTGGAGAAGGTCACCGTCAAGCACGGCGACACCGACCTGATCCCGAAGGGTGGTGGCACCGGCGGGTCGCGCAGCCTGCAGCTCGGCGGTTCCGCGGTCTTCACCACGACGCAGCAGCTGGTGGAGCTGGCCAAGGAACGCGCCGCGGCGCTGCTCGAGGCCAACCCGGACGACCTGGTCGTCGACACCGAGAACGCAGGGCTCGGCGTCGTCGGTACGCCGGGGACGTCGGTGTCGTTCGCCGACCTGGCGGCGAAGGAGGAGCTGCGCGCGGAGGGCGTGTTCGCAGCGCCTGGACCCACGTACCCGTTCGGGGCGCACCTCGCGGCCGTGGAGGTCGACACCGAGTCTGGCAAGGTCGTGCTGCGCCGGCTGGTCACCGTGGACGACGCGGGCACCGTACTCAACCCGCTGCTGTTCGACGGTCAGCGCCACGGCGGTCTCGCCCAGGGCGTGGCACAGGCGCTGTTCGAAGAGGTGCTGTACGACGAGGACGGCAACCCGCAGACGACGACGTTCGCCGACTATCCCATCGTCTCGGCGACGGAGCTGCCCAGCTTCGAGCTGCTGACCATGGAGACGCCGACGTCGTACAACCCGCTCGGCGCGAAGGGTATCGGCGAGGCCGCCACCATCGGCAGCACGCCGGCGGTGCAGAACGCCGTCGTGGACGCACTGGCGCATCTCGGCGTACGGCACGTGGACATGCCGTTGACACCTGAACGGGTCTGGTCAGCGGTGACGGCTGCAGGGGAAGGGAACGCATGAGGGTCGACGTCGGGGTAAACGGCACTCGCTACGTCGACGAGGTCGAGCCGCGGCTGCTGCTCGTGCACTACTTGCGCGAGGTGCGTGGGCTGAAGGCGACCAACGTCGGCTGCGACTCGTCGTCATGTGGCGCGTGCACGGTGCTCGTCGATGGCGAGTCGGTGAAGTCGTGCACGACACTCGCCGCGCAGGCGGACGGCCGTGAGGTCACCACCGTGGAGGGGCTCGCCGAGTCCGACGGCTCGATGCACTCGATGCAGCAGGCGTTCCGTGAGGAACACGCGTTGCAGTGCGGGTTCTGCACGCCCGGCATGGTGATGGCGTCGGTCGGCCTGCTGAGCGAGAACCCGAAGCCGACCGAGGAGGAGATCCGGTTGGCGCTCGAGGGCAACCTCTGCCGCTGTACGGGATACCACAACATCGTCCGCGCCGTACGCCGTGCGGCGGGCACGCTCGACGAGGATGGGGCGAACGCATGATCCCGATGTCGTTCGACTACGAGCGACCGGAGACGGCCGACGGCGCACTCCAGCTGCTCGCCGAGCACGGTGACGACGCGAAGCTGCTCGCCGGCGGGCACTCGCTGCTGCCGCTGATGAAGTTCCGGTTGGCGACGCCCGAGGTGCTCATCGACGTCGGCCGGCTCACCGAGCTCTCGTACGTACGCGTCGACGGCGACGCCGTCGCGATCGGTGCGCTGACCCGGCACTGCGAGCTGACCGACTCCGGCGTCCTGCAGACCGAAGCCCCGTTGATCGCGCACGCGGCCGGACTGGTCGGTGACCCGCAGGTGCGGCACCGCGGCACCATCGGTGGCTCCATCTCGCACGGCGACCCGGCGTCCGACCTGCCGACGGCGGTGTTGGCGACGGGCGCGGTGCTGGTCGTCCGCGGCCCCAACGGCACCAGGGAGATCGACGCGGCCGACTTCTTCGTCGGCTTCCTGGAGACAGCGCTCGAGCCGGACGAGCTGCTGGTGGAGATCCGCGTGCCGCGCGCAGCCGGCGTCGGGTGGGCGTACGAGAAGTTCGTCCGCCGCAGCAACGACTGGGCGATCGTAGCCGCCGCCGCAGTTGACGGCCGAGTCGCGCTGGCGAACATGGGCGGCACCCCGCTGCGCGCCACGGCAACAGAACGCGCCCTGGCCGACGGCGCGGACACCCGCGCGGCCGCAGACCTGGCCGCCGAGGACACGTCGCCCGTAGCCGACATGCACGCCGGGGTCGAGTACCGCAAGCACCTGGCCCGCCTCCTCACCCGCCGCGCCCTGGACCGCGCCGCCAGCTAGCCGGCGAGGCCGCGCCGCCCTGGCACACACACCGCCAGCCAGCCCGCCGCTGCGCACCGGCTGCCGGTGCCGGCAAGGCTCGCCAGTGGGTCGGAGCTTCAGGTCAGGGTGAGGCCGCGTTCCTCCAGGGCGGCTTGGAGGATGCGGATTCCCCTTGGGCCGAGGCCATGTAGTTGCAGCAGGTCGGCGGCGGGGACACCGGCCAGTTGTCCGAGGCTGGTGTACCCGGCGCGCAGCAGGGCGTCGTTCGCTGGTCTGCTGATCTTCGGGATCCGCTGGCCTTCTCTTCG
The DNA here is from genome assembly GCA_009379825.1 of Streptosporangiales bacterium. Lineage (NCBI taxonomy): Bacteria > Bacillati > Actinomycetota > Actinomycetes > Streptosporangiales > Streptosporangiales bacterium. The sequence continues at coordinate 12,564 of WHTA01000064.1, read as the reverse complement.
CTCATTGCGCGACCATAGCGCCGCCCACCGACAGCTGCGGTGTCATTTGCCGCGTCCGACCACCTCGAACTTCTGCACCCGGCGGCCGCCGATCGTCTCGCCGGCCAGGTGACCGGGCACGCCGTACGAGTCCAGCGTCTCGCCATCCGCGTGGTTGACGGTCCAGAGCAGTTGTTCCTCGCCGTCGGTGACGTAGAGCAGGCGCTGGTCGCGGCCCTTGGAGAAGGCGATGTCCCACGAGGTGCCCGGGCTGTTCGGGTCGTCGAGCAGGAAGCCTCTGTTGATCCAGATGTTCCGTACGAAGGCGCCGTCCTTCTCGAAGACCTGGATGCGGTCACCCTTGCGGTCGTTGACGCATACCAGGCCGTCGTTGCCGATGTTGACGCCGTGCACGACCTGGAAGAACCTGCCGGGCTCGCCCGTCTCGGCGTCGGCGAGCGTCCTGCACACCCACTGCCGCAGGAAGTCGCCGTCCTTGTCGAAGACCACCACCCGGCGGTTGCCGTAACCGTCCGCGATGTAGACGTGGTCGTTGTCGGGATCCACGGCGATGTCCGCAGGACGGTTCAACAGCGTGTGGCTGCTGTTGTTGGGTTCGCCGTCGATCGTCCCGTCGTCGGTGTCGAACTGGCCCTTCTCGCCGATCTGCAGCAGCAGGGTGCCGAGGTCGTGGCTGTACTTCTGCACGATCGCGTCGCCGTTGCCGCCGATCCAGACGTTGTCGTCATGATCCACGAAGCACCCGTGCACGCCGTCGGGGAGCACGGGCGGAGTAGCGGAGTTGGCCACCCGGCCGTCCGGGTCGTACACGACGAACGCGGGGGGAGGGTGACGCGATACGCGCCTCGGTGTTGGTGAGGTTGCGTCGGTTGATGGTGAAGAGGTGGTCGTTCGAGTCGAGGGCGGTGCCCGCCACCTCGCCCGTGACCCAGTACCGGTCGGTCTCCGGGTCGCGCGGCAGCGAGCGCGCGCCCTGCGCTGGATGCAGTGACTGTACGCCCGAACCCGTACGGGGGTGACGTACTCGTGGAACGCAGACAATCCGTCGCCGGTGAGCGGCCGCGCTCACCCTAAGCACTCACCATGCCGGATTGTGGGAAATGCTGGCTAGCTCTCGCTGTCATCGAGGGCGGCGAAGGCCCGGGCCCGGGAACCCAGTACGTGCTTCGCGTACAGCTGGGCGGCCTGCTCGGCTTCGCCGGCGCGGATGGCCACCAGGATCTCCCGCAGTTCGGCCACGCTGTTCGTCGGGTCGCGCATGGAGATGGCCTTTATCCGCAGCAACCGGACGCGTCCGCGAAGACTCTCGGCCAACTGTTGTAGGACAGTGCTGTGGGCGCCGGTGAAGATCAGCTCGATGAACTCGTCCTTCACCCGGAGCAGGCGCGCGGGGTCGTCGCTGGACTCCTCAGCGGCCTCCGCGAACTCCTCGATGGCCGCTTCCAGCTTGATCATCTGCGACTTCACGGCACGCTCGGTGAACAGCTTCACGAGCAGGCCCTCGATGGCGCCGCGCGCCTCGTAGATGTCGCTCGCCTCGGCGAGCGTCGGCGCCGTGACTACGGCACCGCGGTTGGGCGCGATGGTGACGAGCCCTTCCGAGGCAAGATCACGCAACACCTCACGGACGGTTGCCCGGGAGACGGACAGCTGCTCCATCAGCTCGCGTTCCACCAGCCGGTGTCCGGGCTCGAAGCGCAGGTCGAGGATCGCGTCGCGCAACGCGTCCAGCACCTGCTGTCGCACGGGCTCGGCGTTCTTGCCGGACAGCGTGATGGCCCCCGTCGGCGAACTCGGCACCAGTCACCTCCTCCCCGCTCGTGGAAGCCCAGCATGCATCCTAGGGCTCTAGATTGTCCGACCACGAATCTCACGTCAAGATTTGGCAAGGTGAAACGTTGAAGCGCGTCAGCGCTACGCGCCGTAGTTACGCGTATCAGCAGGCGATTCTGCGTACGGGAGTGCTCCCAGGAGCCGGCCGTCCACACATCGAGCGATTGTCCGACGAAATTGCGGGAGGTGTTGACCTGGCGGGGGTGAAGTCTTACTGTCGCACTCACCGAAGTCCCGCGTATGGAGGTATACGTGGAAGTCAGACAGCGAGGTCGGTACTTCGAGGAGCTCGACCAGGACGCGGTGTACGTCCACTCACCTGGTCGGACAATCTCGGAAGCGGACAACACGTTCTTCTCGACCCTCACCATGAACCCCGCGTCGATACACCTGGACGCGGCCGAGAGCGCGAAGACGGAGTTCGGCGAGCGCCTGGTGAACAGCCTGTTCACCCTGTCCACCCTGGTGGGGTTGAGCATCCCGCAGCTCACCCAGACCACCACCGTCGCCAACCTGGGGTTCAGCCGGGTCGACTTCCCGCGTCCGGTGTTCGTCGGCGACACCCTCTACGCGCGGACCACGGTGATCGACAAGCGGCTGTCCAAGTCGCGGCCTGAGGTCGGCATCGTCGTCTTCCGGCACGAGGGGTACAACCAGCGCGACGAGCTCGTGGCGGTCGCGGAACGCACCGCCATGATGAAGCGGCTGCCTGAGGACACCGATGACTAGCGGGCTCGCCGGGCCCGCACTGCTCTTCTGTCCGGCCGACAGGCCGGACAGGTACGACAAGGCGCTGGCCGTCGCGGACACGGTCTTCGTCGACCTCGAGGACGCGGTGTCGCCGGGCGAGAAGGCGGCCGCGCGGGAGACCGTGCGTGAGGCGCTGCGCGACGATCCGGACCGCTTCGTCGTACGTGTCAACGGCAGCGACACGCAGTGGTCCGCCGACGATGTGGCGATGCTGCGAGCCGTCGGTGCGTCCCGGGTGTTGTTGCCGAAGGTCGGCTCGGCAGCCGACGTGAGAGCGCTGTCGGACCTCGCCGTCGTCGCGTTGTGCGAGACGGTGGCGGGCATCGTCAACGCACGCGCGATCGCGGCGGCAGAGAACTGCGTTGGGTTGTTCTTCGGCGCCGAGGACCTCACCGCGGACCTCGGTGGGCAGGCGAGCCGCGACAGCTCAGGTCGCTACTACCCGGCGATGGAGTACGCCAAGGCCGAGGTGCTGTTCGCCGCGGCGGCGTCGGGGAAGCTGGCCATCCACCCGGTCTACCTGAAGATCGACGACCAGGCCGGTCTGCGCGCGGAGTGCGAAGAAGCGTGTGCCGTGGGGTTCGCGGCCAAGGGCTGCATCCACCCGAGCCAGGTGTCGGTGGTCAAGGCGGCGTTCGCGCCGACACCGGAACAGGTGGAGTGGGCGAAGGGCCTGATGGCCGCGGTGGAAGAGCACGGGTCCGGCGTCTTCCAGTACCAGGGACAGATGGTCGACGGCCCGCTCTACACGCAGGCGAAGAACATCCTGATGCGAACGGGAGAATGATGGATTTCGAGCTCACCGAGGATCAGCAGAGCATCAGGTCGGCCGTACGCGAACTCGCGGCGCGCTTCTCCGACGAGTACTGGCAACAGATCGACGACAGCCACGAGTTCCCGTGGGACTTCTACAACGCGTTCGCCGACGCCGGCTGGCTCGGCATCGCCATCCCCGAGGAGTACGGCGGCGGCGGACTGGGGATCACCGAGGCCGCGCTGCTGCTGGAGGAGATCGCGCGGTCCGGGGCGGCGATGAACGGCTGCAGCCCGTTGCACCTCACCATCTTCGGCCTCAACACGATCGTGAAGCACGGGTCGGAGGAGCTGCGCGCGGAGATCCTGCCGAAGGCCGCGGACGGTTCGCTGCACGTCTGCTTCGCCGTCACCGAGCCGGACGCGGGCACCGACACCACGCGGATCAGCACGTTCGCGCGTAGAACCGGCGACGGGTACGTGATCAGCGGCCGCAAGGTCTGGATCACGAAGGCCGCGCAGTCGCAGAAGATGGTGTTGGTCTGCCGCACCACGAAGCGCGAAGACGTGACGAAGCCGACCGACGGCATCAGCCTGTTCCTCATCGACCTCGACTCGCCGAACATCGAGATGCAGGTCATCCCGAAGATGGGCAGGAACGCCGCACAGAGCTACCAGGTCTTCATCGACGACCTCGAGGTGCCGGAGTCGGCCAGGATCGGTGAAGAGGGGAAGGGCTTCAGGTACCTGCTAGACGGGCTCAACCCGGAGCGGATCCTGCTCGCCCACGAGTCGTACGGCATCGGCCATGCGGCGTTGAACAAGGCGGCGACGTACGCGAACGAGCGCATCGTCTTCGACCGTCCGATCGGCCAGAACCAGGGCGTCGCCTTCCCGCTGGCGGAAGCGTACATGCGGTTGGAGTCCGCCGGCCTGATCGCACGCAAGGCGGCCTGGCTCTACGACCGCGGCCAGCCGTGTGGCGCCGAGGCGAACATGGCCAAGTTCCTCTGTGCCGACGCCGCGTTCCAGGCGTCCGACCAAGCCATCCAGACGCACGGCGGCATGGGCTATGCGAAGGAGTACAACGTAGAGCGCTACTTCCGCGAGGCGCGCCTGATGCGGCTGGCGCCGGTGAGCCAGGAGATGGTGCTCAACTACGTCTCCAACCACGTCCTGCAGCTGCCGAAGTCGTACTGAGGATGCCGATGACGGAACCGGTGACGTACACGAAGGTCGGCCCTGTCGCCTGGCTGACCATCGACCGCCCCGACGCGCGCAACGCGCTCAACCAGGCGGTGCGCGAGGGCCTGATGGCGGGCATGCGCAGGTTCGAGGACGACGCGAACGCGGCCGTGCTCGTCCTCACGGGGACGGGTGACAGGGCGTTCTCGGCGGGCGGCGACCTGAAGGAGATGGCCGAGCAGGAGCTAGCGGTGCCGGCCAGCGACTACGTGCCGATCCCAGGCAGGAACGTCGAAGTGAGCAAGCCGACGATCGCCGCGGTAAACGGCGTGGCGTTCGCCGGCGGTTTCCTGCTCGCACAAGGATGTGACCTCTGCATCGCGGCCGACCACGCGCGGTTCGCGGTGACCGAGGTCAAGGTGGGCCGCGGTGCGCCGTGGGCGGTTCCGCTGCCGTGGTTGGTGGCGCCGCGCGTGGCGATGGAGATCCTGCTCACCGGCGATCCCGTCGATGCGCAGCGGGCGTACGAACTGGGCTTCGTCAACCGCGTGATGCCGTACGACGAGCTGAACGATACGGCCCAGGCGATGGGGGAACAGATTGCGAGGAACGCGCCGCTGTCGGTGGCAGCCGCACGGCGCACGGTGCATCTGGCGATGGCCGCCGCCCACGAACAGGCGTATCGCGAGGCCGATGCGTTGTGGGAGCCGGTCTACCGGAGCAGAGATGCCCAGGAAGGCCCGTCGGCCTTCAGGGAGAAGCGAGCCCCCCAGTGGAGCGGTAGCTAGTCCGCTGGCTGTACGAGAGGAAGACAACGATGTCCGGTCGTTCGATAACAGCACTCGTCAACGGCACAGTGCTGAGCATGGTGCTAGTGCTCGCGGGTTGCGGGTCAGGTAGCGGGGGCGACTCGGCGGAGTTCACGTTCAAGGTGGCCGACTCTTTCCCGAAGAGCCACGTGATCGCGAAGAACCTCCCGGTCAAGTACATGAAGGCAGTCGAGAAGGCGTCCAAGGGACGGATCGACTTCGAGTACTTCCCTGCGGAACAGCTCGGTAAGGCCGAGGACATGGCCGAAATGGTGAAGGGCGGCGTGGCGGACATCGCCTACATCGCGCCGCAGTACTACAGCGAGAAGATGCCGCTCGGCGGGATCGCTGGACTGCCCGGTGTCTACGAGGACTCCGTGAGTGGTGCGCCGGCCTTCTACGAGCTCATGCGCGGCAAGCTGTACCAGGAGGAGATCAAGAAGAACAAGCTGAACCCGCTGTTGAGTTTCGTGACGGGTGCCTACCAGGTGGCTACGGCGGAGAAGAAGGTCAGCTCGACGGCGGACATGAAGGGGCTGCGGGTGCGCACTTCCGGCGGCCACATGGAGCTGACCGCCAAGGAACTGAACGCGGTGCCGGTGTCGCTTGCGGCGCCTGAGATGTACCAGGCGGTGGAGCGCAAGACCGTCGACAGCCTCTTCATCAGTGCGGAGAGCATGAAGCCGTACGGGTTGGACAAGGTCGTCAAGTACTGCACGACCAACCTGTCGCTCGGTGGCTTCGGCGCCTACTACGCCATCAACCAGGACAAGTGGGCGGAGCTGCCCGAGGATCTGCAGAAGATCATGATCGAGGAAGGCAAGAAGGTCTCGCTCGCCGGCGGCAGGGCACTGGAGGCCGACAAGCAGAAGCAGCTGAAGGCCTTCGAGAAGGACGGCATGGAGCTCACCGAGGTCTCGGAAGCCGAAGCGGCGAAGTTCGACGAGGTCTCAGACACCGTGCGGCAGGCGTGGGTCAAGGACATGGAGAAGCGCGGCCTGCCCGGCAAGGACATTCTTGCCGAGATGAAGAAGCTCACCAGCGAGCAATGAAGTTGGCACCCTTGCTTGCGAGCTGCCGAGAGGTGTGACGATGTCAGAAGCACGCCGTGACTGGAAGAGCACGAGCCCGCTCAGGGTGATCGAGAACATCACTCTGGTGCTGGCCGCCATCGCACTGCTGCTGCTGGTGGGCGTGGTCACGGCCGACGCGGTGGGGCGGTACGCATTCGGTGCCGCCCTACCGGGTGCCGCAGACATGAGCGAGCTGTTCTTCATGCCCGCAGTGGTGTTCCTCACCTGGGCGGTGGCGCAGCGGAACCGCAAGCACGTGGCCGTCGACATCCTGCACCGCCGTTTCGGCAGGCGGACGTCGGCGGTCCTCGACCGGTTCATCGACCTGCTGGGATTGTTCCTCTTCGTCTTGGTGCTGATGACGTCCTTCACCTTGGCGCGTGACCAGTGGAGCCTCTGGACGGTCGAAGAACCGTCGCTGCCCACCGGGCCTTCGCGAGCCATCGTCGTGTTGGGTGCCGCGTTGATGGTCCTGCGCCTGATGGTCCAGATCATCAAGGGACGTGGCGAGTCCCATGGTGACGATCCAACCGACGGCGTGAGCGAGTAGGAGGCAGACAGTGGAACTAGTGCTGCCGTTCTTGGTGCTCTTCGCGCTGTTGGCGATCGGGGTGCCCGTCTCGTTCTCGCTCGGGTTGTCCGGGATCCTCGGCCTCACGCTGAGCATCGGCTGGGACTCGACCATGTCGATGGTCGCTACCGTGCCGTACCGCACCGGCACGGGCTTCCTGTTGACCACGGTGCCGACGTTCCTCCTGATGGCGGAGTTCCTCGCCGGTGGCCGAATAGCCAAAGACCTGTACAGCGCGATGTTCGCCTGGCTGGGGAGGATACGCGGCGGTCTCGCGATCGCGACCACGGTCGCGTCCGGCGGCATGGGTGCCATGACCGGATCGAGCACCGCGACCGCCGCGACGTTCTCCGCGGTCGGTGTGCCACACATGCGGGAGTACGGCTACAAGGACCGGCTTAGCGTCGGTTCGATCGCTGCCGCAGGCACGCTCGCGTCGATCATCCCGCCGAGCGTGGCGCTGATCATCTACGGCATCACCACCGAGACCGCGATCGGCGATCTCTTCACGGCAGGCGCGCTCCCCGGCGTGCTGACCGTCTTCGCCTACGTCGCGGTCATCTACCTCAGGGTCCGGACGAATCCTGAGCTCGCTCCCGGCCGACCGGACCGGATGTCGATCACGGCCAAACTGCGTGCACTCTCGAAGGTGTGGCCGACGGTCGTACTCATCGCTCTCGTCCTCGGTGGGATCTACGGCGGCCTGGTGACCCCGACCGAGGCCGGTGCGTTCGGTGCGGCCGGTGCGCTCGTGCTCAGCGTGCTGTTCGGCGGGTTGCGGGCGAAGGGCATCTGGCGCGCCCTCGTACGAACGGCCGAGTCGACCACGATGATCATCTCGATCGTCATGTTCGCCAGCATCTTCGGCTACTTCCTCACCACCACTCGGGTCGCGCCCACGATCGTGTCGGCGATCGAGTCGTCCGGCTTCCCCACCCTGATAGTGATGGCACTGATCGTGCTGCTCTATCTGGTGCTCGGCACGTTCATGGACCAGATCGCGATCCTGGTGGTCACGCTGCCGATCACGTTCCCGTTGATCACCAGCCTGGGCTACGACCCGATCTGGTTCGGCATCCTGGTCATCAAGCTGGGCGAGATCGGCCTCATCTCCCCGCCCGTCGGCCTGAACGTGTACGTGGCGGCGGGGGCGGCACCCAACGTCCGGCTCGGTGAAGTGTTCCGTGGGGTCACGCCGTTCATCGTCGTCGAGCTGCTGCTCATCGTCGTGATGTTCCTGTTCCCGTCCTTGGCGACCTGGCTTCCGGGGGTGCTGGCTACGAAATGATCGATCTCACCGCGCATATCCGAGAGAACGACCTGATCGTCGTTCCGCAGGGGACCGCAGAACCGTTGGACCTGACCCGGCGGCTGGTGGCAGAAGAGCACCAGCTGCCGAAGGCCCGCGTCTTCCTCGGCACCGTGTTCAGCGACACGTTCAGCTCGTCGACGCAGCTGTCGCTGATCGCGATAGGTGGGCTGGGCCAGGCACATCGGCTCGTCTCCGCCGGACGGTGCGCGGTGGTGCCGTGCCACATCTCGCAGATCCCTGCGCTGTTCGAGGAACGGCTGAAGCCGGACGTCGTACTGATACAGCTGAGCGCGGAGTCGCGTGACGGCCGGCACTCGATCGGCATCGTGGACGACTACCTGCAGGCGGCGATGGCGCAGGCGCGGGTGACGCTCGCCCAGGTGAACACGCAGATGCCGTACACGCATGGGTCCACGACGGTAGCGCTCGACGAGGTCGATGCGTACGAGTACGTCGACACGCCGCTGATGGAGGTGCCGCCGGCGAAGGAGACGGAGCAGGCCAGCCGGATCGGCAAGCTGGCGGCGGAGCTGATCGGTGACGACAGCTGTATCCAGGTGGGCATCGGGTCCATCCCCGACGCGATCCTGCGTGAGCTGCACGGCCGCAAGCGGCTCGGCATCCACAGCGGTCTGCTGACGGACGAGCTGCTGGCACTGCATGACAGCGGTGCGGTGACCAACGAGCACAAGGCGGAGTACGTGGGCAAGTCGGTGGTCGGCGCCGCCTTCGGTACCCGTCAGCTGTACGACGCGATGGCGGCGGACGAGTCCATCTGGATGCGCCCTGTGCCAGTCACCCACGGCCACACGGTGCTGGCCGGTATCGACCGGCTGGTGTCGGTCAACTCCGCCGTGGAGGTGGACCTCACCGGCCAGGTCAACAGTGAGGTCGCGGGCGACAGGTACCTAGGCGGGGTCGGCGGTCAGGTCGACTACGTCCGCGGTGCCGCTGCGTCCGCCGGCGGGCGCTCGATCATCGCGCTACCGGCGACGAACCGTACGGGCGACATCTCCCGCATCGTCGCGCAGCCGGCGGCCGGGGTCACGACCACTGCACGATGCGAGGTCGACGCCGTCGTCACCGAGTTCGGGGTCGCCGAGCTACGTGGACTCACCCTGGCGGAGCGACGTGAACGACTCGTCAACATCGCGCACCCGCGCTTCCGTGACGAACTGACGGCGGCGCCACAACCACCAGGTGGTGGGTGAGCCATGGTCACGAGTCCCGCTGCCGCCGACAGGAAGGAGAACTCCGTGGGTCCGCTGGACGGCATCCGAGTACTTGACTTCACCACGACGTTCCTCGGTCCGTACTGCACGATGATGATGGCCCAGATGGGCGCAGACATCATCAAGGTGGAGTCGCGACGCGGCGACACCGTGCGCGGTGTCGGCATGGCGAAAACCCCTGGCATGTCGGCGACGTACATGACCATCAACGTCGGCAAGCGCGGCATCGTCGTCGATCTCAAGTCCGACGAAGGACGGGCGATCATCGACCGGATGGTTGCCGACGCGGACGTGGTGATCCACAACATGCGGCAGGAGACGGCGATCTCCCTCGGTCTCGCGTACGAGCGTCTCGCCGAGATCAACCCGCAGATCGTCCTGGCCGAGTCGTTCGGGTTCGCCCCCGGCAGCCCGGACGCCGGCCGGCCCGCGTACGACGACGTGATCCAGGCGGCGTCAGGACTTGCGGACCTGGAGAGCCATCGGCAGGGCCGGCCGCAGTACGTGACGACGATCCTCGCGGACAAGACCTGCGCCCTGATCACCATGTACGCGGTGATGGCCGCGCTGTACGAGCGGGAACGTACCGGCCGCGGTCAGTCGGTCGTGGTGCCGATGTACGAGAGCATGGTGAGCTTCCTGCTGCACGAGCAGCTCGCCGGTGAGGCGTTCGTGCCGCCGGTGGGGCCGGCCATCTACCCGCGTACCACGTCGAAGTTCCGCAAGCCGTACCAGACCAGCGACGGCTACATCAGCGTGCTCCTCTACACCGACAACCACTGGCGGGCCTTCTTCAGCTCGATCGGCCGGCCGGAGCTGGTGGACGACCCGCGGTTCTGTGACATCAGCGCACGTACCGCCAACATCGACGAGCTGTACGCGCTGATGGAGTCGACGTTGGCGGACAAGCCGACCACGTACTGGCTGGAGCAGTTCAGAGAGCTCGACTGCCCCGCGATGGAGGTGCGTAACGTCGACGACCTGATCACCGACGACTATCTCGCGGAGGCGGGCATCATCGTCGAGCACGAGCATCCGAGCGAGGGCCGGGTGCGTGCGCTCGGCATGCCCGTGCAGTTCTCCAACCACGAGCGGGATCCGAAGAGCATCCGGCATGCGCCGCGTCTCGGCGAGCACACCGCGGAGGTCCTCGCCGAGTTCGGCTTCTCCGAAGACCAGATATCGCAGTGGCTGGAGCGCGGCGTGGTACACGCGTCCGACGACCGTTCCACGGTAGGGAGTGCCGATGCCTGAAGTGATCCTCGACGTCTCCGACGGTGTGGCGCTGGTGACGCTGAACGCGCCTGAACGCAGGAACGCGATGAACGCGACGATGGCCGGTGAGCTCATCGACGCGCTGACCGAGGTGAACGAGAACACTGCCGTCGGGGCGACGGTGATCCGTGGCGCCGGCGGGCATCTCTGCGCCGGCGCCGATCGTTCCGACCTCGTCGATGCGGGGAACGACCCGACGGCACCCGAAGTGTTCGCCGGCATCGGTCTCGTCTACGACACGTTCGCCAAGATCGACACGCTGGCGACACCGACGATCGCGGCCGTCCGTGGCTACTCGGTGGGGGCGGGCGTCAACCTGGCGATGGCCGCGGACCTCAGGATCATGGCGACCGACGCCACCCTGCGCGCCGGCTTCTTCGGCATCGGCCTGCACCCTGGCGGCGGGCACTTCACCCTCGTCGGCCGTGCGGCCAATCGGAGTACGGCGGCGGCGATGACCGCGTTCGGGTGCGACGTACACGGCGACCGGGCGGTCGAGCTGGGGCTCGCCTGGGAGTCGCTGGACGACGCCGCCGTCGAGGAGCGGTGTCTGGAGCTGGCGCGGTTCGCCGCCAGGGATCCCGAGCTTGCCAGGCTGGCGACACCGAGCCTTCGGGCCGAGACGGTGGGCGGGCACTACGACGTCGCCGCTGCGACCCGGATGGAACGGGCCGCGCAGATGTGGACGTTCAGGCGCAAGGTCGATCGCGGGCTATGAACGTCGACGAGCTGGTCAAGCCGTACGAGACGCTGCAGGTGAGCTGGGACCACGGCGTCCTGCAGGTCACCTTGAACGCGCCGAAGACCCGGAACGCGTTGTCGAGCCGGATGCTCGCCGAGCTGGCCGACGTGCTCGCCGGCGTCGAGGCGGCGGCACCTGGCGTGCGTGCCGTGGTGATCACGGGCGCGGATCCCGCGTTCTGCTCCGGCATGGACCTGCGGGAGCGTACCGGCGGGCAGGTGGCCGCCGGGCATCCGTTGATGCATCTGGTGCACGCGATGCGACAGCTCCCGGCGCCGATGGTTGCGCGGGTCAACGGCGCCGCGCGTGCCGGCGGCATCGTGCTTGCGGTGGCGTGCGACATCGCCATCGCGGACGCGTCCGCCACCTTCTCCATGACGGAGACGCGCCTCGGCCTCACCCCGGAGATGACGTTGGCGACCATCACCGGCGAGGTGGCGCCGTGGCTGCTCAGGCGCTACGCCTTGACCGCCGAGGTCTTCGACGCCGCGCAGGCCGAACGGATGGGCCTGCTCTCCCAGGTGAGCGAACCGGGGGAGCTGGACGCCGCCGTCGGCGGTGTTCTCGACGCGCTCCGGTCGTGCTCGCCGGTGGCGCTCGCCGCCACCAAGCGCAGACTCGCCGACCGCGCATCCTTCGCCGACCTGGACACCCTGCTTGCCGCCGCCGACGCATCGACCGCAACATTCGCGACCGACGAGGCCCAGGCGGGCATCGCCGCCGCCCGCGCGCGTCAACCCGCACCCTGGGCGCTGTGAGACCGACTCAGAAGGTGAAGCGGAAGAGGCGCGGGACGCAGCGCAGACCATGGACCGTGTCGAGCACGCGGAACAGGTTCCGGTAGCGGCCTACGGGGACGTGCCAGAATCCTGACAGTGGCGTGGTCTCCTCCTAGATGAGTGATTCCTTGAAGGGTGTGGTCGGCGCGGCTGCGGAGACGTGGGGCGGAGGGTGTTCAAGATCGATGTGTGACCAAAGAACTGAACACCCTCCTGACAGCACTGTATGTGGTGGTCGACGATCACGTGG
>WHTA01000063.1 GCA_009379825.1 Streptosporangiales bacterium | reverse complement strand
TCGACCAGGTGGTCGCAGCGGGCGCGGATGCGGCGTCTGCGCGGCTGCTGGTCGAGCGGTTGGCCGGGCCTGACCTGTGCCGGCGTGGTGGTCGTGTCCTCGGACCGCGAGGTGGTCGACCAGGTGGTCGCAGCGGGCGCGCGGACGCGGTGTCCGCTCAGCTGCCGGTCGACTGGCTGACCTGGACCTGACCTGCGCGGATCCGTCGGCAGTGGTCGAGGCGCGGGGCGTTGTCGGTGGTCGTCGTTAACGTCGGGGGCGTTCGAGAGCGCAGGTACCGGCGAAGAGGGAGTTCCAGGTGCTGATCGACTGTGACCGCTGTGAGATGCGTGACATCGCGTGTGGCGACTGCGTCGTGACAACCCTGCTCGGTTCTGTGCCGGGTGCGGTCGACATCGACGACGGCGAGCGTGCGGCGCTCGGCGTGCTAGCGGAGTCCGGTCTGGTGCCGCCACTACGACTGACCGTCACCGACGTCGTCGACGACGAGCGTCGGCGCGCCATCGGGTGACCGGGCCTGGCGGACGGTCACGTCTGGTGCATACGGGGTGGCTGTTCGTGGCGTGCCGACCGTCAAGGATGAGGTCGGGCGGTACGGACCGAGCTACATACCGTGAGCTGCGACGACAGGCGACAGCTCACCAGGAAGGCGGCGGCGGGTCCTTTTGACTTCATCACGGAATGGTTACTAAGGTTCGGCTCGAGCAAGGTCGTACCCCTGCCGCCTGCCCCGGGCGGCGCGACTTGCTCCCGCCGAGTTCGTCGCCGTAGTCCCCACAGAGTCGGTGACGGAGCCGGGGAACCACCTTCCCTTGGGGTGAATGGTGCATGCGTGCACCTAGGGCGCTCATCTCCGCCCGAACCCGACAGCTGACCCGGCAGGCGGCCCGAGAGTGGATTGAGGAGTCGCCTGTGGCGACACGGCATAGACCCCCGCGGGTCTCCGCTGGCCACGACCACTGGTACTCATCGGCACGCATCGTTCGTGCCTTGGCGCATTTCGGCCCCCGTGCAAAAACCGTAGCCGTGCGTATGCTCGCGGCCTTCGCCTTGCTCGTGCCGCTCGTCGTGGTGGCTCCGCACACGGCCAGTGCGGAGCCCGACATGGACGAGGTCCAGAAGAAGGTCCGGTCCCTCGGCGTGAAGGTCGAGAAGGTCACCGAGGAGTTCACCGCGGCAAAGACGAAGCTCGCCAGCAGCAAGAAGCAGCTCAAGGCGCTCAACAAGCGCACCAAGAAGCAGGCGGACGCCGTGGAGCGGCTGCGCTCCGCCGTCTCCGGTCGCGCCGCGTCGACCTACATCGGCGGTGGCGGCACCGACGTCGCGCAGCTGCTGAGCTCGAAGTCCCCGCAGGAGCTGATCGACAAGGCGACGAGCCTGGACCAGATGTCCGGCCAGGACGAGAACCGCATCGACGCGTTCATGCGGGCACGCGAGCAGCTCGCGTCGCAGAAGAAGATCGCGGCGAAGGCGACCAAGAAGAGCCAGACCATCGCGCAGAAGCTGCGCGAGCAGAAGGAGACCATCGTCTCCGCGCTGGCCGAGCAGAAGCAGCTGCTCGACCGGCTGCAGGCGGCCCAGACCGACACCTCGCGGACCCGTTCGAATGTCGACCCGCCACCGGTCAGCGGGCGCGCCGGCGCGGTGCTGGATTACGCCTACGCCCAGGTCGGCAAGCCGTACAAGTGGGGCGGGGAAGGCCCTGACTCGTTCGACTGCTCCGGCCTGACCATGATGGCGTGGCGCCAGGGCGGCGCGTCGCTGCCGCACTCGTCGCAGCAGCAGCAACAGAGCGTCCCCGCGGTGTCGAGGTCCCAGATCCAGCCAGGCGACCTGCTCTTCTTCGGCAGCCCGGTGCACCACGTCGGCATCTACGCCGGCGGCGGGAAGATGGTCCACGCCTCGAACAGCGGCGAGCCGGTGAAGGTGTCGAGCATCAACACCAGCTACTACCAGAGCGAGTGGGCGGGCGCGGGCCGGCCGAGCTGATCCGCCGCAGCCGCTCGAACACTCTGCGGCAGCTATACGAATACGCAGAGCGACGATGTGACCGACCCCGGTCGACTCGATTACGGGTCCGACCGGGGTCGTTCCGTACTATCGGCGGGTGAGTCGGCACCACGGTCGTCCAGACCGGTTCCTCCGGAACGCGCGGAAGGGCCCCAGGAGGCCGTCGTCGGTAGCCCGTCCTGGGCGCGTGGCCGTCGCGTTGGCTGCCGCCGCGCTCGTCCTGCTCGGCGGGTGCGACGCTGGCGGGCGGTCACCGGACTCGACGAGCCGGTCGGCCACCCTCCCCAGCGCAAGCGGCACGCTCAGCGGCCGCTCGGTCTCCGAGCACGGCCCGGTGACCAGGCTGCGGGACCTGCTGACCAACCGCGCGGACGCGCTGCTCGACGGCGACCGGGCCGGGTTCCTGGCCGCGCTCGACGACTCGGCCACCGACCTGGTCGAGGACGAGGGCACCTTCTACGACAACCTGCGCGGCGCGGCGCCAGCCACCTGGGCCTACTCGGTCGACGGCAGGTCGGCACGCCGGGAGCCGAGCAAGGGCGGCGACCGCTGGGCGTACACCGTGTACATCTCGTACAGCCTGACCGGCTTCGCGACCGAGCGGGCGGTCAGCCGGCAACAGGTCGAGGTGGTGGAACGCACCGAGGGGTGGCGCATCACCTCGATCAGCGAAGGCGACGAGCACACCGAGCCGTGGGAGCTCGGCAAGACCACCTCGGTGCGCGGTGACCGGATCGTGGTGGTCGGGGTGGACACCCCGAAGGCGAAGCTGCGCCGCATCCACCGCAGGGCCGTCGACGCGGTGCCCCGCGTCGACGGCGTGTGGGACGGCAACTGGGCTCGGGGCGCGGTGGTCGTCGTGCCGCCTGACGTGTCCGGCGCAGCGCGGCTTGCGCAGACCGACAACATCGAGGCGCTCGCCGCGGTCGCTACAGGCGCGTCGATGATCGACGGGTCAGGCGACCTGCGGCGGTGGGACCGGGTCGTGGTCAACCCGAAGGCGTGGCAGCGGATGAACGACACCGGCCGCGACGTCGTGCTCGCCCACGAGCTCACCCACGTGGCGACCGGCTCGCTCGGCACCGTCCCGCTGTGGGTCTCCGAGGGGTTCGCGGACTACGTCGGCTGGAAGAACCAGGACGTCGCCATGTCCAGCATCGCGCCCGAGCTCGCCGCGGACGTCCGCCGGGGCGAGGCGCCGGGCAACCTGCCCACGGACGACGACTTCCGCGGCGGCGAGCCCGACCAGGCGTACGAGGAGGCGTGGTTCGCGGCGAAGTACGTCGTGTTCAGGTACGGCGAGGGCAAGCTGCTCGCGCTGTACCGCGCGATGGCCAGCCGCTCCGGCACCAGCGTGGCCGACCAGGACGCCGTACTGCGGTCCACGCTCGGCGTGTCCAGGTCGGAGTTCCGGCACGGCTGGCGCGCCTACGTAAAGTCGCGGCTCGGCTGAGCCGCACCGCAGTGCGCCCGCTCGTCGTCACCAACGACTTCCCGCCCCGGCCAGGCGGCATCCAGGTGTTCGTGCACGCGCTGACGGCCGGGTTGCCCGACCCGGTCGTGTACGCGCCCGCGTGGCGCGGTGCGGACGCGTTCGACCGTGCGCAGCCGTTCGAGGTCGTGCGCCACCCGACGTCTCTGCTGCTGCCGGTGCCGGCGGTGCGGCGGCGGGTCGTCGAGGTGGCGCAGGCGTACGGGTGCGACGCCGCGGTGTTCGGCGCGGCGGCACCGCTCGGCCTGCTCGCGCCGGCGCTGCGGGCAGCGGGGGTGTGCCGCGTCGTCGCGCTCACGCACGGACACGAGGCCGGGTGGGCGCGGCTGCCTGGCGCGCGTGCGACGTTGCGGCGCATCGGGGACCGGGTGGACGCGCTGACGTACGTCGGCGAGTACACCAGGCAGCGCATCGAGCCGGCGCTGTCCGACGCCGGCGCGGCGCGGTTGGTGCAGCTGCGCCCGGGCGTGGACCACCGGGTGTTCCGGCCGGGCGCCGGGGGCGTCGCGGTCAAGCAGCGGTACGGGCTGACGGGGCGGCCGGTGGTGGTGTGCGTGTCGCGGCTGGTGCCGCGCAAGGGCCAGGACGTCTTACTGCGGGCCTGGCCCGCGGTACGTCGGCAGGTGCCGGACGCCGTGCTGCTGCTCGTCGGCGGCGGGCCCGCCAGGCACCGGTTGCGGCGGCTGGCCGCGGCCACCGGGGTGGCGGACGCCGTCGTGTTCACCGGTTCGGTGCCGCGCGACGAGCTGCCGGCCTACTTCGACGCCGGGGACGTGTTCGCCATGCCGTGCCGCAGCCGGTTGGGCGGACTGGACGTCGAGGCGCTCGGCATGGTGTTCCTCGAGGCCGCCGCGTGTGGGCTCCCCGTAGTCGCCGGCGCCGCCGGCGGTGCGGTGGACGCCGTACGGGACGGCGACACCGGCTACCTGGTGGACGGCCGCCGGCCGGCAGCTGTGGCGGCTCGCCTGGTCCAGCTACTCACCGACCCGGCCGCAGCCGCGGCCATGGGAGAACGCGCCCGCCGCTGGGTGCTGCAGGAGTGGCAGTGGCCGCCCCAGGCGGCCAGGCTCCGCGAGCTGCTGGCGCCTGGCGGTCAGGTGTAGAGCTGCTCGACGTGGTCGGCGACCTTCTCCAGGACCACTCGGCGCTTCAGGCTCAGCTTCGCGGTGAGCTCGCCGCCGTCAACGGTCCAGTCGCCGGCGACGATGCGGAAACGCTTGATCGCCTCGGCGTGCGACACGAGGGTGTTGGCGTCGTCGACGGCGGCCTGTACGGCCCGCTGCACGTCCGGGTCGTCGGCTGCCTCGGCCTCGCTCAGCGGCTGCTTGCCCTGTGCCTTCACCCATTCAGGCAACGCCTCGGCGTCCAGCGTGACGAGCACCCCGATGTACGGCCGGTTGTCGCCGACGACCATGCACTGGCTGATCACCTGGTGCATGCGCAGCCGGTCCTCCAGCAGCGAAGGCGAGACGTTCTTGCCGCTGGCCGTGACGATGATCTCCTTCTTCCTGCCGGTGATCCGCAGGTACCCCTCGTCGTCCAGGCTGCCCAGGTCGCCGGTCTGGAACCAGCCGTCGACGAAGTCCGCCGCCGTGGCGTCCTCGTTGTTCCAGTAGCCGGTGAAGACCTGCGGGCCCTTGACCAGGATCTCGCCGTCGTCGGCTATCCGCACGCTGGTGCCGCCGATCGGCTTGCCGACGGTGCCGATCTTCACCGCGTCCGGGCCGTTGACGGAGATCACCGGGGACGTCTCGGTGAGCCCGTACCCTTCGAGCACGATCAGGCCGAGGCCGCGGAAGAAGTGGCCGAGCTCGGGCGCGAGCGGGCCGCCGCCTGAGACCGCGTAGCGCACCTGCCCGCCCATCACCGAGCGCAGCTTGCCGTACACCAGCCGGTCGAAGACCGCGTGCTGCAGCTTCAGGCCGAGGCCGGGACCGCCGGTGTCGAGCGACATCGAGTACGAGCGGGCGACGTCGGCCGCCTTGTCGAAGATCTTGCCCTTGCCGTCGAGCGTCGCCTTCGTGGACGCGCTGTTGAACACCTTCTCGAAGACCCGCGGTACGGCCAGGATGAACGTCGGCCGGTAGCTCGCCAGGTCGGGGAGGAGCGACCCCCGCATGTCCTCGCAGTGCCCGAACGTCACCGCACGCTCGATGCAGAACACCTCGATGATGCGGGCGAAGACGTGCGCCAGCGGGAGGAACAGCAACGTGCTGGCGTCCGGGCTGCTGATGACCGGCCGCAGTTCGGCGTCGGTGGCACTGCGTGCGTTGGACAGTAAGTTGCGATGCGTCAGCTGGCAGCCCTTCGGGCGGCCGGTGGTGCCGGACGTGTACACCAGCGTGGCCAGCGAGTCCGCGGTGCGGGAGTCGATCCGCCGGTCGATCTCGTCCTCGCCGACCTCCGCGCCGAGCGCCGTCACGGCGTCGACCGCGCCGTCCTCGAACGTCCAGACCTTGCTGACGTCAGGGACTTCGGCGCAGGCGCGTCGCATGGCCTCGGCCATGTCTGCGGTCTTGGCGAACGCCAGCTTCGCGCCGGAGTCGCTGAGTATCCAGGCGATCTGGCTCTGTGAGCTCGAGTCGTAGACGGGCACGGTGACCCCGCCCGCGGTGAAGATGGCGAAGTCGAGCAGCGTCCACTCGTAGCAGGTCGGTGCCATCAGAGCCACCCGGTCACCGGGCTCGATGCCGCTGGCCACCAGGCCCTTGGCCAGCGACCTGACCTGGGCGTTGAACTCCTTGCACGTGACCGGTTGCCAGTCGCCGTCGACCTTGCGGCGGAGCAGCACCTTGTTCGGGCGCTCCGCGGCGTGCCGGGGGAGAGTCCTGGCGAGGTTGTCGTCGGGGGCGACCTCGGTGGTGTTCGACACGGTGTATTCGCGCACTGGTGCTCCTACCTGCCTGTGCCGTCGCTGGCTTCCTACCCGGACAGTACCTCGTCACCGCCTGGGAGAGAACGCACCGTGACCACGTTGTGCCGGTATCCTCGACCGATGCCTCTGGTGGACCTGGTCGACGAGACGTTCGTCGTGGCACCGCCGCAGCGGCTGGCGGACGCCTTCGCCGACCCGCGCTCCTGGCGGCGCTGGTGGCCCTCGCTCGCGCTCGAGCTCGCCGAGGACCGGGGAGTGAAGGGTCTCAGATGGCGCGTCGTCGGCGGCAGCCCCGGGGCCGCGCACCCGTTGCGTGGCACCAGCGAGGTCTGGCTGGAAGCCAGCCGCGACGGCACGATCGTGCACTTCTACCTGCGCGCCGACCCGGTGGCCGAGTCGCCGGGATCGCCGGCACGCGTACGGCGGTTGGCCGACCAGCTGCGTCGCGAGCACGCGGTGGCCTTCAAGGCGCGGCTGAACGCGCTGAAGGACGAGCTGGAGGACGGCCGCGCGCCCGGCGAGCCCGGCCCGTCGCTCGTGCTCGCCGCGCCGGCACGACTGTCGCGAGCCGCCCGGCTGAGGTGAGGACCGGCGGACGGCCGGTTGGTAGTCTCCGTCGGCATGGCCGAGCAGACCCGTTCCCAGATCAGCATCGCCGCCACTCCTGCCGAGGTCATGGCGGTCATCGCCGACTTCGACCAGTACCCGGACTGGGCGAACGTCAAACGGACCGAGGTGCTCGCCACGGACGACTCCGGGCGCGCCAGCCGGGTGAAGTTCACCCTCGACGCCGGGGTCATCAAGGACACCTACGTGCTCGCCTACACCTGGGCCGACCGTGAGGTGTCCTGGAAGCTCGTCGAGCAGGGTTCGATGCTGAGTGCGATGGACGGCTCCTACACCCTGGCCGAGTCGGACGGCACGACCGTGGTGACGTACGAGCTCAGCGTGGACGTCAAGGTGCCGATGATCGGCATGCTGAAGCGGAAGGCCGAGAAGACCATCGTGGACACCGCGCTCAACGGGCTGCGGAAGCGGGTGACCGGCTGATCCGAGCCATCGCAGTTACCCGAGTTCCCTGGGAGGATGGGCACAGGTGGGGAAGAACAGGAGAACGGAGTAGGGCGATGGCAGAGGACAACGAGGACAGCAAGCCTCGCGAGGAGACCGACCCGGCCGATGTCGCCAACGACGACACCACCCCCCACGACGAGGCCACGTCCGAAGACGAGACGCCCGCGAGCAGCGAGAGCACGTTCGCGGACGCAGAGGTGAGCGACGAGACACCGGACGCGTCCGCGGCGGACGCCGAGCCCGAGGGGCCGATCCTGGAGGCGGTGCCCGACCCGGACGACGGTGCGGACGACGGTGCGGACGGCAGGCGCGGGCCGGCGGGTGCCGGCGACTGGTCGGAGTTGGAGGACCCGGCCAGGCAGCTGATCAGCTCGCTGGAGGGCTTCCTCGGCGGCGTGTTCAAGGACGCCTCGGAGGCCGTGGAGCGGTTGGCGGCGCGGACGAGCGGGCCAAGGCCGGTCGACGACCCGCCGGAGCCCGCCGAACCGGCCGACCGTAGGGCCGATCCGACGGCCTTCGTCGACACCGTCGAGGACTGGTTGGGTGACTTCTTCCGTGGCGGACCGGTGTCGAAGGCCGCCGCGGGCTTCGGCCGTGCGGCGGCGGGGTCGGCGTTCAAGTCGGCGACCAAGAACAACGGCGACGACGTCTGGGCGAGCGCGACGGCTGCGGAGACGCACGGCGACGCGTCCAGGGAGTGCAGGTACTGCCCGTACTGCCAGACGCTGGCTGCCGTTCGTAACACCAGGCCGGAGCTTTACGAGCAGATCGGCGACACGGCGAAGACGCTGGTCGACCTGGTGCGGCAGGCGGCGGAGCAGTCCAAGAGCCGTTGGCCGCGCCGCTGATGCGTGACACCGCGGACCGCAAGCGCCGGGGGGTCATGGCGAGCCGGTTGCTGACCATCGGCATCGACATCGGCGGCACGAAGGTCGCCGGCGGCGTCGTGGACGCCGATGGTCGCATCCTGGCCAGGCAACGCCGTGACACCCCGGGCAAGAACCCGCACGACACCGAGGACACCATCGCCGACGTCGTGACCGCGCTGTCCGCGGACCACGACGTCGCGGGGGTGGGCATCGGTGCGGCCGGGTTCGTCGACGCGAACCGTTCCGCGGTGCTGTTCGCCCCGCACCTCGCGTGGCGGCACGAGCCGCTGCGGGCGGGGGTCGAACGGCGGCTGAGCCTGCCGGTGGTCGTGGAGAACGACGCGAACGCGTCCGCGTGGGCGGAGTGGCGGTTCGGCGCCGCGGTCGGGGAGACGCACCTGCTGTGCGTCAACCTCGGCACGGGCATCGGCGGCGCGGTGATCACCAACGGCGTCGTACAGCGTGGCCGGTTCGGCATCGCCGGTGAGTTCGGCCACATGACCATGGTGCCCGGCGGGCACCGTTGCGAGTGCGGCAACCGCGGGTGCTGGGAGCAGTACGCCAGCGGCAACGCGCTGCTGCGGGAGGCCAGGGAGCTCGCGGCGGCCGGCTCGCCGGTGGCGCAGAGCCTGCTCGAGCGCGCCGAAGGCGACGTACGGGCGATCACAGGCCCGGTGGTGACCGAGGCGGCGAAGGACGGCGACCCGACCGCCGTCGAGCTGTTCGACGAGATCGGCCGGTGGCTCGGCTCGGGCCTGGCGAACCTCGCCGCCGCGTTCGACCCGAGCTGCTTCGTCATCGGCGGCGGCGTCTCCGAGGCCGGCGAGCTGCTGCTCGGCCCGGCCAGGGAGACGTTCCGCCGCTCGCTGACCGGCCGGGGCTTCCGCCCCGAGCCGCGCATCGTAGAGGCACAGCTCGGCAACGACGCCGGCCTGATCGGCGCCGCCGACCTGGCCAGGGAGTCGCGCAGCATCATCAGGCGCGCCCGCCGCCGGATGGCCAGCAAGCGCCTGGCCACGCGCCCGGCCCCGTCCGCGTAGGGCGGTCAGTCGGACTGCGAGAGCATCCAGATGTGGCCGTACGGGTCGGTGAAGCGGCCCATCCGGCCGTAGGGGTGGTCGCTGATGGGGAAGACGACGGTGGCCCCGGCTCGTTCCATCCGGGCGCCTAGGGCGTCCACGTCGGGCACCGTGAGGCGGAGGAGTACCGGTGTGCCGCCGAACGACGTGGGGCTGAGGTCCGTGGTCCCAGGGGTCTCGTCCTTCACCGTGAACGGTGCACCGGCTACCGTGAGGTCGGCGTTCACGATCAGGCCGTCGTCGTCGGTGTGCTTGCTGTGTACCTCCGCGCCGAGCGCGTCGGCGTAGAACGCGAGGGCCTTGGCGGCGTCGGAGACGATCAGTCGTGGTTGCAAGGTCGTTGTCATGTCCACCATGGTGCCGGCCGGCCGGCGTGGTGGATTGCAGAAAATTACCCGCGGGTCAGCTCTCGGCCGAGCACGACGTGGTTGCGCTCCCCGGGCGACCGTGCCCGGTACCTGCCGGGCGTGATGCCGGTGAGGTCGCGGAACTCGTGGATCAGGTGGGACTGGTCGGCGTAGCCTTGCCGTACGGCGAGCGCCGCCCAGTCGACGGGACGGTCGTGCGGTACGGCGCGCAGCACGCGCTGCAGCCTGCGGATCCTGGCGAACTGCTTCGGCCCCACCCCGACGTGCTCGTGGAAGGTGCGGATCAGCCGCTTCGGGGTGACCCCGAGCCGGTCGACGACCTCATGCACGGCCATGCCACGGTCGAGCGCCGCGCACGCGTACCCGACCGAAGGGTCCGGCTGCAACGGCCGCTGCGCGTGGGCGAGCAGGTGCGCGGCGAGCACCTCAAGCTTCGCCTCTGGGGTGGGCTGCGCGAGCAGCCGCTCCCTGAGCACGCCGCCGGCCCGTCCCCACACCTGCTGCAGCTCGACCAGCTCGTCGGTGGACTCGGCCGCGGGGAACGGAACGAACGGACGCCCGCCGCCGGGCCGGAACGCGACGAAGAGCGTCTGCCGCTGGTGGCCTGGGTCGACATCGACCGGCCCGGTCGCGGTGCCGACCAGGCCGGCCCCGCCGATCTGCCTGGGCCCGTCTGGTCGCCACGTGCCCATCACGTCGTCGGTCAGGTTGACCATCAGCTGCTGGCTGCCGGTCGGGAGCACCCGTTCCCTGGTGTGGCCGAAGGTGCCCTCGTAGTAGCCGATCGACGCGACGAACGGCCGCAGGGCCGGGTGTACGGGGATGGCTACGTGCGGCATCGGCGGTCAGCGTTCCACCAGCGTCAGCTCGAACGAGTAGCGCGAGGAGCGGTAGAGGTGTGTGCCGTACTCCACCGGCCTGCCTGTGGTGTCGTACGCCACCCGGCTCATGGTGAGCAGCGCGGCGCCGCGGCGCTCGTCCAGGTCACGGGCCTCGCCTGCGGTGGCGGTGCGGGCGCCGACGCGCTGCTTCGCCAGGTGCAGGTGGATGCCGTGGTCGCGGAACAGCTGGTAGAGCCCGGACTGCTGCAGGCTCGCCTCGGAGAGCTCGAGCAGGCCGACGGGGAGGAAGTTGGTCATCAGGGCCAGCGGCTCGCCGGCGGCGAACCGGATCCGCTGCACGTGGACCACCGGCGTGCCGACCGGCACCTCGAGCGCCGCGGCGACCTCCTCGTCGGCGTCCTGCTCACCGAGCGCACGCACGGTAGTGGTGGGTGCCGCCTCTGCGCCGGCCAGGTCGTCGTAGAGGCTGGTCAGCTCCAGCGGCCGGCGGACCTGGCTGTGCACCACCTGGGTGCCCACGCCGCGCTTGCGTACGATCAGACCCTGGTCGACGAGGTAGCCGATGGCCTGCCTGATCGTCGGGCGCGACAGGCCGAGCCGGCCGGCCAGCTCGATCTCGTTGTCCAGCCGGGTGCCCGGTTGGAGCATGCCCGACCGGATGGCGCGCTCGAACTGCTGCGCCACCTGATAGTAGAGCGGGACAGGGCTGGACCTGTCGACCGTGACGGTCAGCTCGCTCAACCGAACCTCCTGCCGATGGCCGTCCGGCAAGTCTACGCCAGAATCGGTTACGTCAGTATGTCTGGACAAAGTGTTGACACGGTGTTCGTCTGCCCGGAGGATGCGGTGGACGGACTTGTGCCGTGCGACCGCGAACCGACGGAGGATGGCGATGAAGCTGGGCCTGGCCGGGGCCGGACGGATCGGCTCGATGCACGCGGCGACCCTCGCCGCGCTGCCCGGCGTCGACGCGTTGGTGATCGCCGACGCCGACACAGCCCGTGCACAGCAGCTGGCCGACCGACTCGGCTCGACCGTGCACGCCACGCCGCGGGTCGACGACCTATTCGAGCGTGGCATGGACGGGCTCGTCGTCGCGGCGGCGACCGACGTCCACGCCGAGCTGGTGTTGCGCGCTGTGGACGCGCAGATTCCCGTCTTCTGTGAGAAACCGGTGGCGGTGGACGTCGCCGGCACCCGCGAGGTGGTGGACGTCGTCGAGCGTGCGGGCGCGCTCGTGCAGGTCGGGTTCCAGCGGCGGTTCGACCCCGGGCACGTGGCGGCGCGTGCGGCCGTACGTGCCGGCGATCTCGGGTTCGTACACACGATCCGGTCGACCACGCTCGACCCGGCGCCGCCGCAGCCGGAGTACGTCGCCGCGTCCGGCGGGCTGTTCCGCGACTGCGGCGTACACGACTTCGACGCGATCCGCTGGGTCACTGGCAGGGAGATCGTCGAGGTGTACGCAAGCGGCGCGAACCGCGGCGCCAGCTACTTCCGTGACTACGGCGACGTGGACACGGGTGCGGCGATGATCACCCTGGACGACGACACGATCGCGCTGTTCTCCGGCACCCGGTACAACGCGGCCGGCTACGACGTGCGGATGGAGCTGCTCGGGGAGCGGGGGAGCGTCGTGGTCGGCCTCGACGACACGGT
Organism: Streptosporangiales bacterium; assembly: GCA_009379825.1. NCBI lineage: Bacteria > Bacillati > Actinomycetota > Actinomycetes > Streptosporangiales > Streptosporangiales bacterium. Next base: position 20,643 of record WHTA01000063.1, on the reverse strand, counting down.
GCCGCTGCGCTCGGCGGAGTCCGGTGTCGGATGGCCGGCGGGGCCGGCTTCCCCGCACTTCGCCGTCCGCTTCGAGCGCGCGTACCTGGCCGAGGTCACCGCGTTCACCGAGCTGTTGACCCGGGGCGTCGGCGACGGCGTGCCGGACGGGGTCTGCACACCGCGCGAGGCGCTCGAGGCGTTCTACGTGGCCGAGGCGTGCGAGTTGTCCAAGGCGGAGAGGCGTCCCGTGCAGGTGGCGGAGGTGCGGCGATGACGGCGGGTGCGCATCGGCTGGCCGCGGCGCCGATCTCCTGGGGAGTCTGCGAGGTGCCCGGCTGGGGACACCAGATGAGCCCCGGCCGCGTGTTGCGCGAGATGGCCGAGATGGACGTGGCCGCGACCGAGTTCGGGCCGCCGGGCTTCCTGCCCGAGCAGCCGGAGCTGCGCGCCGCGACGCTGCGCGGGCACGGCATCGGCGCCGTCGGCGGGTTCCTCGCCCTGGTGCTGCACGACGCGGACACCGACCCCATGCCCACCGTGGAAGCCGAGCTGACTGCATTCCAGGCCGCCGGCGCCGACACCGTGGTGCTCGCCGCGGCGACCGGCGCGGCCGGCTACGACGACACGGTGGCGTTGAGTGCACAGCAGTGGCGCACGCTCTTCGCGCGGGTGGACGAGATCGCCGCGCGCGCCGCCGACCGCGGGATCGCGGCGACATTGCACCCGCACCTCGGCACCGTGGTCGAGGGGCCGGCCGAGGTCGCCAGGGTGCTCGACTCGTCGGCGCTGCCGCTGTGCCTGGACACCGGTCACCTGTTCGCCGGCGGCGTCGACCCCGTCGAGCTGTGCCGCAGCGCACCCGAGCGCATCGGCCACCTGCACCTCAAGGACGTACGCAGCACCGTCGTCGACCGGCTGCGCGCCGGCGAGCTCGGCTACCAGGACGCCGTGCGCCAGGGCATCTACGCGCCGCTGGGGGACGGCGACGTGGACGTGGCGGCGATCGTCCGGCTGCTCGACTCGGTCGGGTACACGGGGTGGTACGTGCTCGAACAAGACTGCATACTCGACGCCGAGCCGGCGGCGGACGGTGGGCCGCGCGCCGACGTGGCGGCGAGCATGGCGTACCTGGCCGAGCTGTGGGCGGGGGCGGGAAGGTGACCGAGACACCCTTCGACGTGCTGACGATGGGCCGGGTCGGCGTCGACCTGTACCCGGAGCAGACCGGCACCCCGCTGCAGCACGTGGAGCGGTTCGGCAGGTTCCTCGGTGGCAGCGCGACGAACGTGGCCGTGGCCGCGGCCAGGCACGGCCTGCGCAGCGCGGTGATCACGCGTACCGGCGACGACCCGTTCGGGGTGTACGTCCACGAGGCGCTGCGTGGCTTCGGCGTGGACGACAGGTTCGTCACCGCAGTACCGCACCTGCCGACGCCCGTGGTGTTCTGCGAGATCTTCCCGCCGGACAGCTTCCCGCTGTACTTCTACCGGTACCCGAAGGCGCCGGATCTCGAGATCCACGCCGAGGAGCTCGACCTCGACGCCGTACGGGCGGCGCGGCTGTTCTCCGTCACGGGCACGGGCCTGTCCGAGGAGCCGAGCCGTACGGCGACGCTCGAGGCGCTGCGGGCACGCGAGCACCGGGACCACACGGTCATCGACCTCGACTACCGGCCGATGTTCTGGCCGTCGCGGGCCGAGGCGGGCGAGGTGTTCGGCGCGGCCATCGAGCACGCGACGGTCGCCGTGGGCAACCTCGACGAGATCGAGGTTGCGGTCGGCAGCAGGGAGCCGAAGGAGGCCGCCCAGCGGCTGCTCGACCGCGGTGCGCGGCTGGCGATCGTGAAGCAGGGACCCAAGGGCGTGCTCGCGGCCACCAGGGACGAGCGGGTCGAGGTGCCGCCGGTGCCGGTCGACGTGGTGAACGGGCTCGGCGCCGGGGACGCGTTCGGCGGTGCGCTGTGCCACGGCCTGCTCGCCGGCTGGGACCTGGCGACGACCATGCGGTTCTGCAACGCCGCGGGCGCCTACGTCAGCGCCCGGCTGGCCTGTGCCGACGCGATGCCCGACACCGCAGAGGTGGAGCAGCTGATGCGGGAGTCCGGATGACCCCCGAGCAGGTGCCCACCGTCGACGTGCGGGAGCTCGTCGAGCGGCGCATCCACGAGCCGGCGGCGATCGCCGAGGCGGCCGCCAACAGGAAGCGCAGGAACCTGGTCGACGCGAACGGTCGGCTGCTGATCGTCGCCGTCGACCACCCCGCGCGCGGTGCCCTGCGGGTGGGTGACCGGCCGCTGGCGATGGCCGACCGCAAGGACCTGCTGGAGCGGGTGCTCGTCGCGTTGAGCCGGCCAGGCGTCGACGGTGTGCTCGCCACTCCCGACATCGTCGACGACCTGCTGTTGCTCGGCGCGCTCGACGGCCACCTGGTGATCGGGTCGATGAACCGCGGCGGCCTGTCCGGCGCCACCTTCGAGATCGACGACAGGTTCACGGCGTACGACGTCGACGGCGTCGAGCGGGCCGGTCTCGACGGCGGCAAGATGCTCGTCCGGATCGACCCTGGCGACCACGCGACGGCGGCGCTGCTCGAGTCCTCGGCGCAGGCGGTGAGCGGGCTCGCGCAGCGGCAGCTGATGGCCATGGTGGAGCCGTTCCTCATGCGACGGGTCGCGGGTCAGCTCACCACGGACCTGTCCCCCGAGGCGATGGCCCGTGCGCTCGGCATCGCGTCCGGGCTCGGCACCACGTCGGCGTATACCTGGCTGAAGGTGCCCGTCGTCGAGGACATGGAACGGGTGATGGCGGCGGCGACGCTACCGGCGCTGATCCTCGGCGGCGACGTGACCGACGACCCCGACGTCGTGTACGCGCGCTGGGCGGCCGCGCTCGAGCTACCCACCGTGCGTGGCCTGGTGGTCGGGCGGTCGCTGTTGTATCCCGCGGACGACGATGTCGCCGCAGCGGTCGACACCGCCGTCGGACTGCTGTAGTCCTGGAACGTCCGGGTAGGAGGGAAACCGAGTGACCGACGAGCTGCGACACCACCGCGCGGGTTCGCTGAGTGCCGGGCCGTGGCGGCTGGAGCTGACACCGGAACGCGCCGGTTGGGGATACAGCAGCTTGCGGGTGCTCGAGCTGGCCGGCGGTGAGCGGCACACGTTCGCCACGCACGACGAGGAGATGGTCGTGCTGCCGCTGGCCGGCGGCTGCGCCGTCGAATGCGACGGCGAGACGATCGAGCTGACCGGCCGCGACTCCGTGTTCACCGGGGTCAGCGACTTCTGCTACCTGCCGAGGGACGCGGAGGCCACCATCAGCGCCGCCGGTGCGGCCCGGCTGGCGCTGCCCGCGGCCAGGTGTGAGCGCCGGCTGCCGGTCAGGTACGTGCCCGCGGCCGACGTGCCGGTGGAGCTGCGCGGTGCGGGCAACTGCAGCAGGCAGGTGAACAACTTCTGTGCCGCGCACGTGTTCGAGGCGGACAAGCTGATCGCCGTGGAGGTGCTCACGCCGGGCGGCAACTGGTCGTCGTACCCACCGCACAAGCACGACGAGGACCGTCCGGGCGTCGAGTCGGAGCTCGAGGAGATCTACTACTTCGAGGTGGACGCGCCTGCCGGCCGGGAGGGCATGGCGTACCAGCGGGTGTACGGCACCGACGAGCGGCCGATCGACGTGCTCGCCGAGGTACGTACCGGCGACACCGTCTGCATGCCGCACGGTTGGCACGGCCCGTCGATGGCGGTACCCGGTTACGACCTGTACTACCTGAACGTGATGGCCGGTCCTGCGGCGGAGCGCGTGTGGTTGATCTGCGACGACCCCGCGCACGCGTGGATCCGCGAGACGTGGACGGACCAGCCCGTCGACCCGCGGCTGCCGCTGACCGAGGGGAGCGAGGCATGAGCACCGTGCGACTCACCGTCGCGCAGGCCACCGTCAGGTTCCTCGCGAACCAGTGGTCCGAGCGCGACGGCGACCAGCAGCGGCTGATCGCTGGCTGCTTCGGCATCTTCGGGCACGGCAACGTCGCGGGGCTCGGCCAGGCGCTGCTCGAGCACACCGAGCAGATGCGCTACTACCTGTCGCGCAACGAGCAGGCGATGGTGCACGCCGCCGTCGGGTACGCGCGCACCACGAACCGGTTGTCCATGATGGCGTGCACGACGTCGATCGGGCCGGGCGCCACGAACCTGGTGACGGGTGCGGCGCTGGCCACCATCAACCGGTTGCCGGTGCTGCTGTTGCCCGGCGACATCTTCGCCACCCGGGTGGCGAACCCGGTGCTGCAGGAGCTGGAGGACCCGCGGTCGTACGACGTGTCGGTCAACGACTGCCTGCGCCCGGTGTCGCGGTACTGGGACCGCGTGAACCGCGCTGAGCAGCTGCCGGCGGCACTGCTCGCCGCGATGCGCGTGCTGACCGACCCGGTCGACACCGGCGCGGTGACGCTGGCGATGCCGCAGGACGTGCAGGCGGAGGCGTACGACTGGCCGGCCGAGCTGTTCGAGCCGCGGGTCTGGCACGTCGCCAGGCCACAACCGGAGCCTGCGGCGTTGGCCCGCGCGGTAGCCGAGATCAGGTCGGCGAAGCGGCCGCTGCTGGTGGCCGGCGGAGGCGTCAAGTACTCCGCGGCGACCGAGGCGCTGCGCGCGTTCGCGGACGCGACCGGTGTGCCGGTGGCGGAGACGCAGGCGGGCAAGGGTGTGCTGCCGTGGGACCACCCGTGCGCGGTGGGCGCTGTCGGCGCGACGGGCACCCAGGCCGCCAACGCGCTTGCCAGGCGCGCCGACGTGGTCATCGGCGTCGGCACCCGCTACAGCGACTTCACCACGGCCTCGCACTCGGCGTTCGCCGAACCCGACGTACGGTTCGTGAACGTCAACGTCGCGGCGATGGACACTGCCAAGCTCGCCGGCACCGGGCTGCTCGCGGACGCCAGGGCGGCGCTGCAGGCGCTCACCGCCGAGCTCGCCGGCTGGCGGGTGGGCGAGACCGTACGCGCGGAGGTCGGCGAGCTCACGCAGGGCTGGCGCGAGGTGGTCGACGAGGTGTACGCACACGACGGCTCGCCGCTGCCGCAGACCGCCGTACTCGGCGTGCTGAACGAGACCGTGGGCGAACGCGACGTGGTGGTGAACGCGGCCGGCAGCATGCCGGGCGACCTGCACAAGCTGTGGCGTGCGCGCGATCCAGGGCAGTACCACGTGGAGTACGGCTACTCCTGCATGGGCTACGAGATCCCCGCGGGTCTCGGTATCAAGCTGGCCGCGCCGGAGCGCGAGGTGTTCGTGCTCATCGGCGACGGCTCGTACCTGATGCTGCCGCAGGAGATCGTCACCGCTGTGTCGGAGGGCATCAAGCTGGTGATCGTGCTCGTCGACAACGCAGGGTTCGGTTCGATCGGTGCGCTGTCGGAGTCTGTGGGCGCGGAGCGGTTCGGCACCAGCTACCGGATGCGCAACGAGGCGACCGGCATGCTCGACGGTGGGCCGCTGCCGGTCGACCTCGCGGCGAACGCCGCCAGCCTCGGCGCCGACGTGCGCAGGGCCGGCACCCGCGACGAGCTGCGCGAGGCGCTCGTCGCCGCCGCCGCGGCGGACCGCACCACGGTGGTGTACGTGCCGACCGACCCGATCGGGCGGGGCCCGGACTCCCAGTCGTGGTGGGACGTACCCGTCGCGGAGGTCGCGAGCCGTGCCTCCACGCGCGCCGCGTACGCGGACTACGAGACGCACCGCAAGCAGCAGCGAAGACATCTGTGACACAGAGGTAGCAGCGACAAGCTCAAAGGAGAGCGCCATGGGATCGGGACGGAAGCGGTTACAGGTGGCAGCGGCGGCCTTAGCACTCGGGGTATCCCTGACGGCATGCAGCAGCGAGGGCGGCAAGGAATCCGAGGAGAGCGCTGCGACAGGTGGTGGTGGCAACGTCGCGGACACCCCGCGCATCCGGGTCGCGATGATCACGCACAGCGCGCCCGGCGACACCTTCTGGGACATCGTGCAGAAGGGTGCGAAGGCGGCCGCGCAGAAGGACAACGCGAAGTTCCTCTACTCCAACGACCCGGACGGCACCCGCCAGGCCCAGCTCGTGGAGACCGCCATCAACCAGGACGTCGACGGCATCGTCGTCACGCTGTCGAAGCCCGGCGCGATGAAGAGCGCCGTCGAGAAGGCCATCGACAAGGGCATCCCCGTCGTGACCATCAACGCCGGCGAGCAGGAGTCGAAGGAGTACGGCGCGCTCGCGCACTTCGGCCAGGAGGAGTCCGTCGCCGGTCAGGCCGCGGGTGAACAGCTCAACAAGACCGGGGCGAAGAAGAGCCTCTGCGTGATCCACGAACAGGGTCACGTGGGGCTGGACGCGCGGTGCGCAGGCGCCAAGGAGACGTTCGACGGCGAGATGGTGAACGTCCACGTCAACGGCGAGAACATGCCCGACGTGCGGTCGACCATCCAGTCGCGGCTGCAGGCGGACCAGAGCATCGACAGCGTGCTGGCGCTCGGTGCCCCGTTCGCGCTGACGGCGGTCAAGGCGGCCGACGACGCGAACAGTGACGCCCAGGTCTCCACCTTCGACCTCAACAAGGACCTGGTCGCCGGCCTGAAGAGCGGCGACATCGACTTCGCCGTGGACCAGCAGCCGTACCTGCAGGGCTACCTCGCCGTCGACCAGATCTGGCTGCATATCAACAACGGCAACGTGATCGGTGGCGGCCAGACGGTGCTCACCGGGCCGCAGGTCGTGACGGCCGACACCGTGGACGAGATCTCGAAGTTCACCGACAGGGGTACCCGCTAGGCACGAGGGACGGGGACTGTCATGGCTGACGCGGCATCTGCACCTGCGGGCGCGGACGAACGGATGGTGCGGCGATCGCTGCTGCGCCGCGGTATCAGCCGGCCCGAGTTCGGCTCGGTGATCGGTGCGGTCATCGTCTTCGTCTTCTTCGCGGTGGTCGCCGACGGGTTCATCGGGCCGTCCGCGCTGGCGAACACGTTGTACGCGAGCTCGACCATCGGCATCATGGCGCTGGCCGTGGCGCTGCTGATGATCGGTGGCGAGTTCGACCTCTCCGCGGGCGTCGCGGTCATCACCGCGGCGCTCACGGCGACGCTGCTCAGCTACCAGCTGACGCTCAACATCTGGGTCGGTGTGGTGGTCTCGCTGGCCGTCTCGTTGGCGATCGGCTTCGTCAACGGGGTGCTGGTGATCCGCACCGGGTTGCCGAGCTTCATCATCACGCTCGCGATGTTCCTCATGTTGACCGGCCTGAACCTGGGCATGACGAAGCTGCTCACCGGCAACGTGGCGTCGAACTCGGTCGCCGACATGGACGGTTTCGCCAGTGCCCAGGCCGTGTTCGCCAGCGATGTGTTGCCGGTGAAGGTCACCGTGCTGTGGTGGGTGGTGTTCGTGGCGTTCGCCACCTGGCTGCTGCTCCGTACGAAGGTGGGCAACTGGATCTACGCCGTCGGCGGCGCGAAGGAGAGCGCGCGTGCCGCGAGTGTGCCGGTGGCGTGGACGAAGATCGGGCTGTTCATGGGAGTGCAGTTCGCGGCGTGGTTCTCCGGCATGCATCTGGTCTTCGCGTTCAACACCATCCAGTCGGGCGAGGGTGTCGGCAACGAGCTGCTGTACATCATCGCCGCGGTCATCGGCGGGTGCCTGCTCACCGGTGGCTACGGTTCGGCGATCGGTGCGGCCGTCGGTGCGCTGATCTTCGGCATGGCGTCGCAGGGCATCGTGTACGCCGAGTGGAACTCGGACTGGTTCAAGCTCTTCCTCGGCGTGATGCTGCTCGGCGCAGCAGTGGTGAACGCGTGGGTGCGCAAGCGGGCGGAGGCGTCGCGATGAGGCCGTTGGTACGGCTCGACGAGGTGGGCAAGCGCTACGGCAACATCATTGCGCTCTCCGGCGTCTCGCTGGACGTGTACCGGGGCCAGATCACGTGCGTGCTCGGCGACAACGGAGCGGGGAAGACGACCCTCATAAAGATCGTCGCCGGGCTGCACCAGCACGACGAAGGCAGCTTCGAGGTCGACGACGCGCCCGTGCAGTTCGCGTCGCCGCGCGAAGCGCTCGAACGCGGCATCGCGACCGTGTACCAGGACCTTGCCGTCGTGCCGCTGATGCCGGTGTGGCGGAACTTCTTCCTCGGGTCCGAGCTCACCCGCGGCGGATGGCCGGTGCGGCGGCTGGACGTCGCGACCATGCGGCGCACGACCAAGGACGAGCTGGCGAAGATGGGCATCGACCTGCGCGACGTCGACCAGCCGATCGGCACCCTCTCCGGCGGCGAACGCCAGTGCGTGGCCATCGCGCGGGCGGTGTACCTCGGCGCCAAGGTGCTGATCCTGGACGAGCCGACGGCAGCGCTCGGCGTGAAGCAGTCCGGGGTCGTGCTGAAGTACGTCGCCGCGGCGCGGGAAGCCGGGCTAGGTGTCATCCTCGTCACGCACAACCCGCACCACGCCTTCCTCGTGGGGGACGAGTTCGTCCTGCTCAAGCGCGGCCGGATGGCGGCGAGCTACGCGAAGGCGGAGCTCGACCTGGACGAGCTCACCCTGCAGATGGCCGGTGGCTCCGAGCTGGAGGCGCTGAGCGAGGAGCTCGAGGGCATGGGCACAGGCGAGGACGCCTGACGCTCCGTAACAATTCGCCGGATACCCCGATTCTCGTGTCTTGACAGTTCTGCGGCCGCCGATAAGATTTCACGCCGGAATCCCGAATCCCCGGGAGAAGTAACGTGAAAATTCACGCTAATTCTTGGTGCTTTCTGCTGCCGCAAAGGAATGCTCGATGCGCGTGAAGTCAGTGCTCGCCGGTGTCGCTCTCCTGCTCTCCCTCATCCTGGTGCCTACAGCCGCGGCTACGGCCGACGAGGGTGCGCGGCCGTGCCGCGACGCGGCGACCGTACCCGTAGCCACCGGGTCGGTGTTCAACGACCCGGCAGGCGGAGACCCGACCGCGGTCGTACGGCAGATCTGCAGCCTCGTGCACCAGGCGCAGAGCGGTTCGCGCATCCGCATCGCCCACTTCGTGATCTCCGGCGACGCCGGCATGGACTTCGCCACGGAGCTCGTCGACGCGCACGAGCGCGGCGTCGACGTAAAGCTCGTGCTGGACGGTTGGCAGGTGGACAACCCCGCCGTGGAGTCGTTGCGTACCGCGCTCGGGACGGACGAGTCGAAGCGCTCCTGGCTGCACGTCTGCACCGGTCTGTCACCCGAGGGCAACACCGCGGCGTGCATCGGCACCAAGGGTCAGCACAACAAGTTCTACGTGTTCTCCCGTACCGGCGGTAAGTCCGACGTGGTCGTCCAGTCGTCGGCAAACTTCACCGACCTCAACTCCACCACGTATTGGAACAACGCCACCACTTTCGTCGGAAACTCCAAGCTCTACGACGCGTACGGCTCCTATTTCGCGGACCTGGCCGCCGAGCGGCGCAACGACGACTACGCGCGCGTGACCGACACGGGCATGCGCGGTGGTTCGGTGACGTCGTACTTCTTCCCGTTCGCGACGAGCGACCCGGTGCAGGACTTCCTCGCCGACGCCGGCTGTGCTACCTCCACCACGATCCGGGTCGGGATGTCCGAGTGGGACACGTACCGCATCGGGCTCGCCGAGCGGCTCGTCGAGCTGGCCGAGCAGGGCTGCCGGGTACGTATCTGCACGGCCTGATGGACGACGAGGCACGCGCCCGGCTGTCGGCGGAGCCGAACATCTTCATGCGGTTGCTCGACAACCCCAACGCGCTGCCCGGCCGCATCCACTCCAAGTACCTGTTGCTCGAAGGCAGCTACGCCGGCGAGCCGGGCGCACGCTGGGTGCTCACCGGCAGCCCCAACTTCAACCAGACCTCGCTGCGCCGCAACGACGAGGCGATGGTGAAGACCAACCTCGGCCCCGTCTACGAGCAGTACAAGGACAACTTCGCGACGCTGTACGCGGCCGCGTCGGCGTAGGGCAGGATGCTCGGTAGCAGCCGAGCATCCTGGGAGGCCGGGCGGTGGATCTGCGCCAGATCGACTTGAACCTGCTCGTCGCGCTCGACGCGCTGTTGCGGGAGCGGCACGTCACGCGGGCCGCGCAGCGGTTGTCGGTCAGCCAGCCGGCGATGAGCGCGTCGCTCGCGCGGTTGCGGCGGTTGCTCGACGACCCGTTGCTGGTGCGGTCCGGGCGTAGCCTGGAGCTCACCTCGTTCGCCGAGTCGCTGCAGGGACCGCTGCGCGACATCCTGACGAGGATCGAGCAGACGCTCAGCGCCCGGCCGGGCTTCGACCCGACGCGCGACGCGCGGACGTTCGTGGTGGCGGCGACCGACTACATCACGCTCGTGCTGCTGCGGCAGCTGATGGGCCGGCTGACGGCGCTCGCCCCGAACGTCCGGCTGCAGGTGGAGCCGGTGCTGCACCAGTACGCCGACCAGCTCCGCACCGGCGAGATCGACCTGCTCGTGCTGCCCCGTGAGGTGGTGGAGAACGTCGACGGCCTGGCCAGCGCGGACCTGTTCACCGACAGGTTCGTCTGCGCGATGGCCGCCGACCACCCGGACCGCGAAGGCGACCTCACCGTGGCCAGGTTCCAGGAGCTGCCGTACCTGGCGTACCGCGCCAACGGGCAGCGCTCCACCGTCGACCGGGAGCTGGACGAGCTGGGCATCGGGCGCAACGTGGAGATGACCACGGAGAGCTTCCTGGTCGCCCCGATGCTGCTGCCCGGCACCCGGCTGATCGCCATGATCCACGAGCGGCTCGGGCACGCACTCGGTGCGCTGACGCGCATCAGGACCGTCGAGCCGCCGGTGTCGCTGACGCCGATCACGCAGCAGATGTTCTGGCACCCCCGCCGCACCGACGAACCGGCCCACCAGTGGCTGCGGGAGCAGCTCGCCGACATCGCCGTGGCCCTGGAGGACCAGCGGGAATAGCCGGCGTGGATGGCTGGCATCAGGAGAATCGATTTCTGCTATCGCATCGCACTCCCTACGGTCGTGGCATGCAGCGCGTACTCGTGGTCGGTGGCGGAATCGGAGGTCTCGCCACCGCGACGGCGCTGGCCCAGCGCGGCGTCGAGGTCGTGCTGGTGGAACGCAAGCCCGAGTTCACCGTGTACGGCGTCGGGCTCGGTCAACCGGCGAACGCGCTGCGCGTACTCGACGCCATCGGGGTGCTCGACGACGTGCTGGACGCCGGTTTCGCGTTCGACCGGATCAGGATCCACGACTACGACCGCGTGCTGATCGCGGAGCACAGGTTCCTGCTCGGCGGCGCGGGACTGCCGGCGATGAGTGCGCTGCCGCGCAAGGACCTGCACCGCATCCTGGTGGCCGCGACCAGGGCGGCCGGCGTGGACATCCGGCTGGGCACGGTGGTCGCCGACCTGGTCAAGGACGGGCCCTCGGTGCACGTCACGTTCGACGACGGGCGCACCGGCGACTTCGACCTGGTGGTCGGTTTCGACGGCGTGAAGTCGACCACCAGGCACGAGCTGTACGGGCGCGCCTGCGAGCCGGTGCCTGCCGGCTACTCGGCCTGGCGCACGATCGTGGAGCGGCCGGCAGACGTCACCTGCATGGAGTTCTACCAGGGGCTGGGCAGCAAGACCGGCGTCATGCCACTCAACGAGAAGCAGATGTACCTGTTCCACATCCGCCCGGAGCCGGGGCGTCCCCGCTTCGACCCCGCGGACTTCTGCGAGCTGCTGCGGGACCGGCTGGCCGGCTACGGCGGGCTGGCCGCGGAGATCAGGGACACCCTGTCGACCGACCTGGAGATCGCGTACAGCCCGCTCGAGGTGACGCTGGTGCCGCCGCCGTGGCACCGCGGCCGGTTGGTGATCGCCGGTGACGCGGCCCACCCGTACCCACCGCATCTCACCCAGGGGTCGGCGATGGCCCTGGAGGACGGCATGGTGCTCGCGGAGGAGGCCGTCAGCGGTAAGCCGGTCGACCAGCTGCTGGCGAGCTACCAGGAGCGCAGGTATCCACGGTGCGCGTTCGTCTACAGCTTCTCGCACCAGATGCTGCAGACCGAGCAGAGCATCACCACCCAGGCACAGCTGGACGCCGCACGCACCGAGCTGGCCGCGAACGTCTCGACCCGCCTGGCCGCCGCCGATCGCTTCCTCGACCTGCCGGCGTTCGGAAGTGGGTGACCCCGATGACAACCGAGTCGCTCACCGCCGCCGACCAGACCGTGCTGCGCCGGCGCGCCTTCACCGCGGCGAGCCTCGGCTGGGGTGTTCATCGTGCTGCGTTTCCTCACCGGTCTCGGGATGGGCGCGGAGTGGGGGACGGGCACCACGTTGCTGTCGGAGTACCTCAAGCCGCGCACGCGCGGGCGTGGCCTGGCGTTCCTCGCGGGCTGCTTCGGCGTCGGCTTCCTCGTCGCCACCGGCGTCTGGCTGTTCATCGACGCGGCCGGCGGGTCCTGGCGCTGGCTGTTCGTGCTCGGCATCGTGCCGGCACTGCTCGCGCTGTACGTACGGCGGCGGGTCGCCGAGCCCCCGATGTGGGAGGAGTCGCGGCAGGCCAGGCGGCAGGCACGTGACCGGCAGCGACAGGGCGCGACGCTGGACGAGCGGGAAGTCGCGCTGACGAAGCTCACCTTCAGCCAGTGCCTCACCGATCCACGGTTCAGGGGCCAGACGGTGAAGTTGCTGCTGCTTGCGGCCAGCTGCTTGATCGGCTGGTGGGCGGTCTCGACGCGCGTGCCCGCGCACGCAGGTGTCGTCGGCGCCGACCTCCTAGATCAATCTCTTGGCATCACGTACGTGTTCTTCCTCGCCGTCAACGGGTTCTTCACGCTCGGGCTGATGGGGTGGATGGGCATCTATCCGACCGAGGTGTACCCGACCTACCTCAGGGCCACGGCGATCATCACCTGCGTGTACGTCGTCGGCATCGCGCTGAGTCTGGTCGCGGGACCGGAGACGAAGAACCGACCGTTGCCGCAGAGAACGGAGACGCCATGGGCGCCGTGCTCGCCACCGGCCGCCGGATCAGCTCAGGGGAGGTGACGTCGGAAGAGGTGGTGCGCGCCTGCCTGCAACGGATCGCGGAACGCGAGGACACCGTGCACGCGTGGGCACACCTCGATGCCGAGCTGGCGCTGCGTCAGGCACGTGCCAGGGACGCCGAGGCGCCCAGGTCGCCGCTGCACGGCGTGCCGGTGGGGGTGAAAGACGTCATCGACACCGCGGACCTGCCCACCGAGCAGGGCACCGTGCTGCATGCGGGCCGCCGGCCGGAACGCGACGCCGACTGCGTCGCCGCACTGCGTGCCGCGGGTGCTGTGATCCTCGGCAAGACGGTGTCGACCGAGCTGGCGACCTGACACCCGGGGCCGACCGCGAACCCGCACGACCCGGCGCGCACCTCTGGCGGCTCGTCGAGTGGGTCGGCGGCGTCGGTCGGCGACGGCATGGTGCCGCTCGCGCTCGGCACGCAGACGGTGGGCTCGGCCATCCGGCCGGCCGCGTTCTGTGGCGCCTGGGCGCTCAAGCCCACGTACGGGCTGCTCTCCATGACCGGCATCCAGCCGCTCGCGCAGAGCCTCGACGTGCCGGGGCTGTTCGCGGGCGCCGCCGACGACCTCGCCGCGCTGCTCGCCGTGCTTGCGGGCCAGCCGCACCGTTCGCTGCCGCGGTCCGGCGCGCCGCGGCTGGCCGCCGTACGGACGCCGTGGTAGGACCGCGCCGACGACGCCGGCCGGCAGGCGTTCGACGAAGCCGTCGGCCGGTGCCTGGACGCGGGAGCCACCGTCGCGGACTGTGCGCCTGCCATGCCGATGGGCGAGTTGCTCGACGCGCACTGGACGGTCATGGAGTACGAGACCGCGCGGTCGCTGCGGCCGGAGTACGAGCGGGGCGCGGACGAGCTCAGCGACGTGCTGCGCGGGATCATCGAGAGTGGCCAGGCCCTCGACCCGGCCAGCTACGAGCAGGCACTGCGACTGGGGGAGGACGGCAAGGCGAAGCTCGACGAGCTGCTCACGGACTGGGACGCGGTCCTCACGTTGACCGCGCCCGGCGAGGCGCCTGTGGGCCTCGGCTCGACCGGCGACGCCGTCTTCTGCCGGCTCTGGTCGCTGCTCGGCTGTCCGGCGGTGACCGTGCCCGGGTTGACCGGGCCGAACGGCATGCCGATCGGGATCCAGCTCGTCGGACGGCGTGGCGCGGACCGCGACCTGCTCGCAACCGCCGCCTGGGTGGGGGAGCGGTTGGCGTCGAGCCAGTAGCCTGGAGGCGGCAGGGGCAGCACGCTGAAGGGTCGGTATGGACGCGCCGCTCACCGGGAAGGTCGCGATCGTCACCGGCGGGAGCCGGGGGATCGGCGCCGCGACGGCGGTGCGGTTGGCGCGCGACGGTGCGGACGTCCTCGTCACGTACGAGCGCTCAGCCGCCCGGGCCGCGGACGTGGTGGAGCAGGTCAAGCAGGCGGGCAGGCGCGCCGTCGCCGTCGCCGCGCCGGCGGCGGACGACGCAGCGGTGACCGCCGCCGTCGACCGTGCGGTCGCGGACTTCGGCCGGCTCGACATCCTGGTGAACAACGCCGCGGTGCTGCCGGTGGGCACCATCGACGCGCTGACTGCGGCGGACTTCGACGAGGCGGTCACCGTCAACGTCCGCGCGGTGTTCGTCGCGGTCAAGGCGGCGGCGCGGCACCTCGGCGAGGGCGGTCGCATCATCACCATCGGCAGCAACCTCGCGGCGAGGACCGGTCGGCCGGGCGTCAGCCTGTACGCCCTGACGAAGTCGGCCGTCATCGGCTTCAGCCAGGGGCTCGCCCGCGACCTCGGTCCGCGCGGCATCACCGTCAACGTCGTGCAGCCGGGCAACACCGACACCGAGATGAACCCCGCCGAGACGGAGCGGGCACGGGAGAAGCTGCCACAGATCGCGCTCGGCCGGTACGGCGAGCCCGACGACGTCGCCAGCATGGTCGCGTACCTCGCCGGCGACGCCGCCAGGTACGTCACCGGCGCCACGCTCACCGTGGATGGCGGCCAGCTGGCCTGACTCGGGTAGGATGCCGGCCGTGGGTAATACGAACATCGCACTCATGAGGCTGCGCCGCGTCTAGCGGCGGCCAGCGACTCTTCGAGAACGCTCCGCCGCGTCAGCATGCCAGTTGCTGGGCGGCGCTCTGTGCTGCCCGGGCCACCCACGTCGCCCGGAGTCCATGTTCATGCCTACCTATCACGCTGGCCGCCACGAGCTCGGCCAGAACCCTGACCCTTCCCCTGCAGTCGCTGCGCCGGCCGATCACCGGGGTGGAGATCGACGGCCGGCACGTGGGGTCGCCGGCATCAGCGGGGCGAGCTCGTGACCCACCCCGGGCACGACGTCCACCTCGACGGGGACGCCGTTCTTCTCGAAACTGCTCGCGAGCGAGTGGAGGCGCTCGATCCGGGTCGCGCCCTGGACGTCCGCACCCGGCTGGTACAGGCTGTCGCCTTCGCGGATGGTGATCTCCCAGGTCTCCGTGTCGTCACCGCCCACCACCAGGTGGACGGCTACCTGTTGCAGCGCGTCGAGGTCGAGCGGCCGGTCGAACCTGGTCGCCAGGTCGTCGACGCCGACCCACCACGGGTGCGAAGGGTCGAGCAGCGTGACGACACCGGGCGCGGCCACGGAGATCGCGAGCAGCCGGTCGGGATGCAGGTACGCGAACCTGTGGGTGAAGTGGCCGCCGCCGGAGAACCCAGTCAGCATGAAGCGGTCACTGTGCACCCGCCAGATCGCGGCGATCTCGTCGACCATGGCGAGCAGCACGTGGTCGTACCGGATACCGCGGTACTCGATGAACTTGTAGTTGCTCAGCTCGCCGGGCTCCTCGATGCCGCAAGGAAAGAGCGGCGCCAGCACGATGCAGTCGTTCTCTTCGCAGAAGTCGGCCAGCAGGTCGCGGCAGCCGTACGCGTCGCGGCCGGTGCCGTGCACGGCGACGATCAGCTGGTACCGCCGGTCGTCGTCGTCCTCGGAGTAGCTGCGCGGCACGTACAGGCAGTACGAGAACCGCTGGTCGAACTGGCAGGCGTACAACGACGTCGCGCCGAACTGGTAGTAGGAGAGCTTCTTCCCGTGGCCGGCATGTCGCGCATGGGCAGCACACCTTTCAGGAAGTGGTGTAGATGTTCCAGGGCAAGGCGACGAAGTCGCTCTGGCACGGCGGTCCCTGGGTCACCCAGAAGACGCCGTCGGTGAGGTCGACGATGGAGGACGTCAGGGTCTGCGACTGCTTGAGCGGCACTTCGTTCTCGTCCGGATGGCAGCACAGCGCGTTCGGGTAGCCGAAGTGGTTGCGCAGCGACTCCGCGACGAGCTTCACCGTCTCCGTGCTGTCGTCGGTGCTGCGGCACCGTTGCAGGCCCTTGCGCAGCAGCGGGAGGCGGTACAGCGAGCTGGGCGACGTCGGCCGGTAGCTCGTCCGCAGCTGGTCGGGCACCCAGTCGATGTAGTGGTTCGTGTGGACGAGCAGGTCGTCGTCCGGGTAGAGCCAGTGGTGCCTGCCCGGTGTGGTCTCCAGGTCGACGGCGACACCGTCGGCGTGGGTGAGGAGCAGGTTGGCGGCGATCTGCTGCCGCGCGGTGATGGGCACTTGCAGTGCCTCGCCGAAGCTCGTGCTGTCGAGGATGCGCCTGCGAATGAACGTCTGCGGCACGCCGATGCTGTTGTCGAAACGGCCGCCGAGACCGTTCGCGTTGACCGCGACGCCGGTGGAGTTCGCGCCCTGCCGGCCCACCTGGCCGGCTTCGACGACGGTGATGACGGTGGGCTTCGGCGGCTGGTGGACGCGCAGCGCGACCGTGGTGTTCTGCACGCCGGCCAGCCAGTCCCAGTTCTGCCCGCAGTACACCTTGCCGTCGCCGGACGCCTCGGGCAGCAGGGCGTACGAGGAACAGCCCTCCTCCTGCGCCGGGTCGACGCTGGCGAACGCGCGGTCGTGCACGATGTCGCCGCGGGCGTTGAGCGCGAGGACGTCGAGCGGCGAGACGTCAGCTCCGGCTGCGATGCCGTGCAGTTCCTCCACCAGGTCGGGCGCGAACTGCTCGACGAGCGGCATCCACAGCTTGGCGCGCTCCGTCACCTCCGCCCAGCTGACCGCCGAGTGTGCGACGAATGCCTCGGCGTAGAACGCGATGGCCTGTTCGATCTTCGCCCGCGCCGCTTCGCCGTACTGCTCACCTCGGGCACGCGGCGCGCCGGAGACTTCGATGAGGTCGATGTTGGTCACCGCGCCCCTCTCGTCGAGGCTGTAGTATTTGCTACGAGACTGTAGCGAGGCGTAGTAGGCGCTGCAAGAGCCGAGACGAGAGGTACTGCCCGTGACCGGTGATCCGGAGGCGTCGACGTTGCAGGAGCGGATCGCGCAGCTGGTCGTCACGCTCGCGCCCGCGGAGCGCAAGGTCGCCGACTACCTGCGCAACAACCTGAACGAGGTGATGTTCGCGTCCGCCGAGCGGATCGGTGAGCTCACCGGCACCAGCGACGCGACGGTGGTGCGGACGGCGAAGGCGCTCGGCTACTCCGGGCTGCCCGAGCTGAAGCGGCAGCTCAGCCAGACGACGCTGCAGAGCACGCCGCCCGCTGCGCGGCTGCGCCGGCGGATCGAGCAGACGGGGCACGCCCCCGACACGATCCTCGACCGGGTGTTCTCCGAGGCCGCGGAACGGGTGGAGGAGACCCACAGGCTCACCGGCGCGGCGGAGTTCGACCGCGCCGCCGAGGTGCTCGTCGCGGCCCGCGAGGTCTTCGCGTTCGGCATCGGGCCGTCCGGCCTGATCGCGCACTACCTAGCGAGGCGGTTGGTGCGCCTCGGGCGCGCGGCCAGGAGCACCGAGCACACCGGGTTCCGGCTCGCCGACGAGCTGCTGCCGCTGCGGCCGGAGGACGCGGTCGTCGTCTACTCGCCCGGGCGGGTGCTCACCGACATCGAGGTGATCATCGACCACGCGGCGGCGGTCGGTGCCGGTTGCGTGCTGGTCACCGACTCGCTCGCGCCGGTGTTCGGTGAGCGGGTCGACGTCTGCCTGCCGGCCAGCCACTCGCCGAGCGGCTTCACCGGTGAGCTGCTGAGTGCCTCCGTGGTGACCGACGCGCTCGTGCTGTCGGTCGCCGCGCACGACGAGAGCACCGCGACCTCGACGTCCGACCTGCTCACCGGCCTACGTACTCAGCTGGTCGGCAGCCAGGCCAAGCCGCCGGTCAAGCGCCGCGCGGCGAAACAGCGCAAGGATCGGTGAGCCGGTGGCTAGGGCCCGCACACTCGCCGAGGTGTACCGACGCTTCGGTGCGGTCGACGCCGCAGAGACATCGCCGCTGTACGAGCGCGTCGCCGTCGCCCTGAGTGAGTCCGACGAGGCGCTGCGCGCCATCGAGGCGGCGCCGGCGCGCAAGCGGCACCCTACGGTGACCCTCGCCGCGCTGCACGACCTCGCCCTCGCCGGACGCGCCCCGGCGCTTGCCGCGGCCTATGCCGCTGCGGACGGCGACGCTGCCGCCGAGGCGGCGATCGACACGCTGCTGCGAATGACCGACTCGGTCGTGGCCGTCGCCGTGCGCCGGCGGACACGGACCGACGAGACCGGACGCTGCGCCGTGCTGTATCCGGCCATTGCCGAGGCGGCGCGCCGGGTAGGCGCGAATGCGGTTGGGCTGATCGACGTGGGCTGTTCGGGCGGGCTCAATCTCAATGTCGATCGCGTCGGCATCACCTACAGCAACGGACAGTCGCTTGGCGACCCGTCATCTCCCGTGCAGCTGTCGTCTTCGATCGTGGGAGACCGGCCCATCCCGACGCGGGTGATGCCCGAGGTCGTCGCCCGCGTCGGCGTCGACCTCGATCCGGTCGACGTGACCGACGCGGACGACGCCCGATGGTTGCGCGCCTGCCTGTGGCCGGATCAGCCGGAGCGGGCCGCGAGGCTCGAAGCGGAGATGGCGTTGGCGGCGACGGCCCCGCCGCTGCTGCTGCAAGGTGACGCCGTCGAGGTAATGCCCGACGCCTTCGCCCGCGTGCCCACGGACGCCCTGCCTGTCGTCACCACGACGTGGGCGCTGTCGCGCTTCCCGCTCGAGAGCCGCCTGCGCTTCCTGCACCGTCTCGACGAAGCCGCGGCCGGCGGGGCGGTGGCGTGGGTGTCGGCTGAGGGGGTCGGAGTCGCACCGACGATACCGACACTCGGCGATCGCCGCGCCTCCGGCCACAGCATCATCGGCCTTGCGGTGTTCGACCAATCGGCTCTGCACGCCGAGGCCGTTGGCCGCTGCTGGTCGCGGGGCCGCTTGCTGGCGTGGCTGGCAGACTAGGCGTGGATGTCCTTGCGGTACGTCTCGCCGGCCCGCCAGATGGCGATGACCGACACGACCGACGCCACGACCATGAGCAGCGAGATGCCCCAGGTGCCGCCGGTGGCGCTCAACAGCGCGGCGGCGACGAACGGTCCAGGGCCGGACATCAGCGCGGCGCCCACGTGGTAGCCGATGGAGATGCCGCTGTAGCGCACGTTGGTGCCGAACAGCTCCGCGAAGAACACGGCCTGCGTGCTGTATGTCGACCCGTGGCCGATGGTGATGGCGAGGATCATGGCGATCACGATCAGCACCACCGACTTGGTGTCGACCATCCAGAAGAACGGGAACGCCAGCAGGCCGAACACGATGGAGCCGCCGATGTAGACTGGTCGCCGGCCGATCTTGTCGGAGAGCAGTCCGAAGAACGGCTGCGCGATGAAGTCGAGTCCGGCGGCGAACATCACCACGCCGAGCGCCGTCGTAGTGGACAGCTTCAGCTCGGTGGTCATGTACGAGATCGACCAGGCGGAGAAGATGTAGAACGCCACGTTCAACGCGGCCGGCGCAAGGATCACCAGCAGCAGCGTCCGCTTGTACGTGCGTGCCAGCTCGAGCAGCGGCATCCGTGTCTGCGGTTGCTCCTCGCGCGCGTGCTGGAAGGTCGGCGTCTCCTCGATCCGCATCCGGATGTACACACCGACGGCGACGAGCACCGCACTGAACAGGAACGGGACGCGCCAACCCCAGGACAGGAACTGGTCCTCGGGCAGCAGGGCGAACAGGTAGATCATCGACGTGCCGAGCAGCAGGCCGAGCGGGTTGCCCATCTGTGGCCAGGTGGTGTAGAAACCGCGCCGGTGCGGTGGCGCGTACTCCATGGCCATCGTCGTCGCACCGCCGTACTCGCCGCCTACGGCGAAGCCCTGCACGATGCGGAGCAAGACGAGACAGATCGGCGCCCAGATGCCGATCGTCTGGTAGGTCGGCAGCAGCCCGATGAGGAACGTGCCGACGCCCATCATGAGCATGGAGAGCACCAGCATGTTCTTGCGGCCGATGCGGTCACCGAAGTGCCCGAAGAGGGCAGCGCCGATCGGCCGGGCCGCGAACGTGATGGCGAAGGTGGCGAACGCCGCGATCGTCCCGGCCGCGGGCGAGACGCTGGGGAAGAAGAGCTGGCCGAAGACCAGCGCGGACGCGGTGCCGTAGAGGAGAGCAATGATCAGAACCTGTGGATGTGCTTCGGGAGGGGCGTACCTTCTCGAAGGATGATCTGAAGCCCATGCAGTTCTGATCAGGGCCAGCGTTGGCGCGCTGGTTCGGGAAGGTACGCCCATGCTCAAGGTAGTCC
>WHTA01000062.1 GCA_009379825.1 Streptosporangiales bacterium | reverse complement strand
TTCCTCGCCGGCGCCGCGGCTTCCGGTGCCGCGCTCGGCACGGCGGGCACGGTCTGACGTGGTGAGCCTGGCGGGCTTCGGCCGGCGGGCGTTCCTCGCCGGCGCCGCGGCTTCCGGTGCCGCGCTCGGCACGGCGGGCACCGCACACGCCGAGCCACGCGCCCGGGTACGCACCGGCGCCGAGGTCGCGGCGGCGAGCAGCTGGTCGATGCTGCGCGGCCAGCGGCTGGGCATCGTCAGCAACCCGACCGGTGTGCTGCGCGACTACGGGCACCTCGTGGACGCCCTGCACGCCGGCGGCGAGTTGACCATCGGCGGCGTCTTCGGTCCCGAGCACGGCTTCCGCGGCAGCGCGCAAGCCGGCGGCTCGGAGGGCACGACCACCGACCCACGCACCGGGCTGACCGTCTACGACGCGTACGGTGCGGACCCGGCGAAGTTCGCCGAGCTCTACCGCAAGGCGGACGTCGAGACCGTCGTGTTCGACATCCAGGACATCGGCGCGCGCTTCTACACGTACATCTGGACGCTCTACAACGCCATGCACGCCGCCGCCACCGAGGGGCTGCGGTTCGTCGTGCTCGACCGGCCGAACCCCATCGGCGGTGCCGCAGGCGGCCCGATGATGACAGCCGGCTACACCTCAGGCGTCGGGCTGAAGGAGATCGTGCAGCGGCACGGCATGACCGTCGGTGAGCTGGCGAGGTTCTACGACGGGGAGCTCCTCCCCGACGACGCCGGCGCGCGCCTCGGCGACGCGCTGTCCGTGGTCGAGGTGGCCGGCTGGCGGCGGCACCAGCTGGCCGGCGACATCGACGTGCCGTGGGTGCCGCCCTCCCCCAACATCCCGACCACCGACTCGGCGACGACGTACATCGGCACCTGTTACTTCGAGGGCACCAACCTCTCCGAGGGCCGCGGCAGCACCCGCCCGTTCGAGTGGATCGGCGCACCGTGGCTGGACTATCGCTGGGCGGACCGGCTGAACACGCACGAGCTGCCGGGCGTGCGGTTCCGCGAGGCGTACTTCACGCCCTCGTTCAGCAAGCACGAGGGCGAGCTGTGCGCCGGCGTGCAGGTGCACGTCACCGACCCGCACGCGTACGACGGCATCACGGCCGCCGTCGCCATGCTCGTCGAGGCAAGCAAACGCGACGAGTTCGCCTGGCGCTACGACGACTACGACCCGGACCGCCCGTACTGGATCGACAAGCTCTCCGGCTCACCACGCCTGCGGAAGATGGTCGACGCCGGCGCCACCGTCGCCGAGATCGTCGCCAGCTGGCAGGCCGACCTGACGAAGTTCGAGGAGCAGCGCGCACCGTACCTGCTCTACCGTTGAGCACCATGACGGAGGCCGAGCAGTCGCTGCGCGACTACCTCACCGACCCGCACGCAGCCGGCGCCGCGTACGACGCCGGCGAGCCGGACCGGTTACGCAAACAACGCAACCTGGAACCGGAGTCCGCGCACCTGCTCTGGGCGATCGCGCTCACGGCGAACGCCACCGACGTGCTCGAGATCGGCACCTCCAACGGCTACTCGACACTGTGGTGGGCGGACGCCATGACCAGGACCTGCGGTGCCGTGACGTCCGTCGACGTCGACGCAGCCGCCCAGGAGCAGGCGGCAGGACATCTGCGCGCCTGCGGGCTCGCCGAGCACGCCCGCCTGGTGTGTGCCGACGCGGGCGAGCACCTGCGCACCGTGCCGTCCGCAACGGTCGACGTGCTGTTCCTGGACGCCGAGCGCACCGAGTACACCGGCTGGTGGCCGCACCCGTTGCGCGTGGTGCGGCCAGGCGGGCTCGTCGTGCTGGACAACGCGACCTCGCCCGCCGACGAGCTCGCACCGTTCGTCGCGCTGCTCGACCAGGAGCCCGGCACCGACCGACAGCTGCTGCATGTCGGGAAGGGCATGCAGATCGTCGTCAAGCTGGCCGACTCGCCCGCCTAGCCCCGCCACGCACCGCGGGCCCTATCGTGCTCGGATGGCCATCATCGAGATCGAGACGCTCGCCGAGTTCGAGAACCTGGTCGCGCTGCGCCGCGACAGCCTGCACGGGGTACGCGTGCAGGCCATCGACTTGCGCGACCACACCGGCACACTGCTCTCCCTCGACACCGACGGCATGGTGTTCCTCGGCTGCCCGATGGACTCGGCCGCACTGCTGCACGTCCACGAGACCGGCGGGCTGGTCTTCCCCTCGGTGCCCGGCGTGCCGTTCGACCCGTACCGGCCCACGCTCTACACCGCGGACGAGCTCTACGCGGGCCTGACGGAGAAGGGCTACGCCGGCACGCCGGACGCCCTCATGTACGAGTGGTACCAGCGGGCGGAGGCACAGCACGACGTCTTCCACACCCTGCTCAGAGCGATCCACGACGACGCGATGAGCGACGCGCTCACCGAGCTGCTCCACGACAGGCGCGTCGTCGGCGTGATGGGCGGGCACAAGCTCGCGCGTGGTACCGCCGAGTACGCCGCGGCAGCGCACCTCGGCCGCACGCTCGCCAGGGACGGGCTCGTGGTCGCCACCGGCGGCGGCCCGGGCGCGATGGAGGCGGCGAACCTCGGCGCGTACCTCGCCCCGTCCGACGACGCCGCGCTCGACGAGGGCCTGGCCAGGCTCGGCCGGGTGCCCGGCTTCGCCGACGACGTCGGGTCGTGGGCGGACGCCGGGTTCGACATCCGGCAGACGCTGGCGCCGCAGCGGGCCGGCGTCACCGTCGGCGTGCCCACGTTCTTCTACGGCCACGAACCGCCGAACGTGTTCGCCAGCCACATCGCCAAGTACTTCGCCAACTCGATCCGCGAGGACGGGCTGCTGGCCAGGAGCAACGCGGGCGTCGTCGTGCTGCCGGGCGCCGCGGGCACCGTACAGGAGATCTTCCAAGCCGCGACGCCGAGCTACTACGCGCCGGGCGACGCCGCGCCGATCGTCCTCGTCGACCGGGAGCACTGGACCGAGCGGCTGCCGGCCTGGCCACTGCTCCGCGCGCTCGCGTCCGGGCGCGGCATGGCCGACCGCATCCACCTGGTCGACAGCGTCGACGAGGTCCCCGCGCTCCTCTGACCGACAACCGCACGTGTTCCGGATGTGACCTCACCCACACGGTGAACGACAGCCACGCGCCGCGCGTACGTACCCGCGAGCCGTACGTAGCCAGGTGAAGGGGGAACATCCATGAGCACCACGACTTCCCGACACGGCGCAGCCACGCAGACCACGCCGGTCACCGCCTCGGACGTCGGCCTGCTGCCGCTCCGCGTCGTGTTCGGCCTCGGCCTCGCGGCACACGGCACGCAGAAGCTGTTCGGCTGGTTCGGCGGCGGCGGCATCGCCGGCACCGGTCAGGGGTTCCAGGGCATGGGCTTCTCGCCGGGCGCGCCGATCGCAGCGGTCGCCGGTGTGGTCGAGGTGGCCGGCGGGCTGGCACTCGTCGCCGGGCTGCTCACCCCACTCGCGTGCGCGGGCATCGCGGCCACCATGTTCGGCGCGACGGCGGCGGTCTGGGCCGGCAGCGGTGCGTACTTCAAGGCGGACGGCGGGATGGAGTACGAGCTGCTGTTGGCGGCCGCCGGCCTCGCGCTCGCGCTGACCGGGCCGGGCCGGATCGCCCTCGACCACGGCCGGCCGTGGCTGCAGGACAAGTTCAGGTACGCCGCGTTCGGGCTGGGCCTCGCGCTCGGGCTGCTCGCGCTGCTCGTCCGGGCGGTCTGAGCTCAGCCGCCGAGCTTCAGGTAGCGCCACACGCTGGGCAGCAGCAGGCACACGAGGAAGCGGCCGTACCGGCCGAGCAGGCCGAGCGGTACGAACACCCAGAGCGGCAGCCGCACCACCCCGGCGAGCACCGACACCGCCGCGAACGGCGGCAGGCCGGCGAACGCACTGAGCAGCACCAGGCCGGCGGCGAACACCGGCCGGCCCTCGGCCCGGCCCCGCCACCGGGCGAACCTGGCGGCCCACCGTCCCAGCTGTTGCTTGCGCCGCATCAACCTCGGCAGCTCCAGACTGCCGCGGCCGGCGTGGTAGTAGATCGTCTTGCCCACCATCTGCCCGGCAGCCGCGACGAACGCGAGCACCCAGACGTTCGGCGGCCGGACCACCGCCGCGTTCACGAACGGCAGCAACGCCGAGACGATGCAGTAGCCGAACGTCGCGAGATAGGTCTTCACGCGACCTCACCCGCCGCCCCGGTCGAACGCACGCGCTCACCGTACCGGAGGTCGGACCGCTCCCCCGCGAACCGTTGGGCCGCCGCCGGCATCGCAGCGGAGAACCCCCAACACGGCCGCGCGGACGCCGGCCGCCCGACGACAGGAGGACGGAACCATCGCCAGGAACAAGCGCAACAGCGGCAAGAAGGACGAGTACCCGTCGGAACGTGAGGGCGACGCGCACAACCGGTTCGTCCAGCGGATGCGGGAGCGACCCGGAGGCGGCGGCCCGTGGTCACGCGAGGCGATGGCCAAGAAGCGTGAGCCCGAGGACCGCCCCGGCCGCGAGGACGGCACCGGCCGCGGCTGACCGGTCGCTCGACAGCCCCCGCAGGGCGCATTCACCGCCCCTGCGGGGGCGTCGAGTACGCCACAATGGCTCGAGTCCCCCGCCCGCCCGAAGAGAGCCGACCGCATGACCGAGCCGCAGGAGCCGGTAAACCGCGAAGCCTACGACGCGGCGCTGGAGAAGTACCGACAGGAGGAGCTTCGGCCTTACGAGTCGGCCAGGAGCGCCTACGCAGGGCCGGAGATCACGTACCGCGTCGACAGCCGGTTCGACGACGAGCAGACCCTGTGGGACAAGTACCGCCGGCTGGAGCGACAGCACGGTGACCTACGCCGGATGCACCGGCGGGCGACGTTCTGGCACGACCAGCTGACGACGATGCGGGACGAGCTGCGCAGAGCCGACCAGACAGCGTCGCCGCCGCAACGCCCCGACCGGCCGAGCATGCTGCCGATCAGGCCGATACGACCGATCCCGACGCCACGACCGGTCCGGGAACCGCGCCGGCCCTTCGACCGCAGGGACGACCGCCCGGGACAACAGCGGCCGCCGTTCTGGGAGCGGTGACGGCCGGTCACGCCGGGCCGGCGCAGCCACCCTCCCGTACCGGGCGCAGCCGCACCAAACGCACCGTCGAGTACGTCTTCACCGCCAGCTGGGCCACCGCCACCGCAAGCGTGCCGACCGGCGAGCCGGTCACCACCATCACCACGAGCAGCAGCCCGCCGTTGAGCGCCTTCGCCACCGGCGACCAGTTGAGCAGGTAGAGCCGGCGGTCCACCAGGTAGAAGTAGTTCGTCGACAGCAGCGGCCAGTTCAGGAACGACAGGGACAGCATGGTGTCCACGAACATGAAGGTGACCAGGAAGACGGCGACCGGCACCAGCAGCTGCTGGTGCCAGAACGCGTAGCTGAGGAAGAACACCGCGACACACAGCCGGTCGGCCACCACGTCGAGCACCGCGCCGGTCCGCGTCTCTGCACCGGTCCTGCGCGCCAGCACGCCGTCGGCGACGTCGCCGAGCCAGTACGCCGCCAGGCCCACGAACAGCAGCACGGTGGACGCCGCGGCCAACCCGGCGAGGACCAACCCCACCGCCACCACCGTACGGACGGTCGTCACCAGGTTCGGCCAGGTGAGGTAGCTGTCGCGCTTGCCGCCGGAGCACCCGTGATGCGTACAGCCGACCGGCGAGCCGGTCACCGCGCACCCGTCGCGTCGCACTCCCGCATGCAGCTCAATGTACGCAGCGGAGCCGACACCCGGGCGGTGATTACAGGACAACCAGCCGGTAACACCATGGCATCAAATCGTGACCTGGGGTCAGGTAAGGACGTAACCGGCGATCGCGTATCGTTCTCCGCTGCTGCGGATTCCGCAGCCAGCCAGGTGTCCGGTCGCAGCTCGGGGGCGGCCGGACACTGTGCTGTCCGGGTCAGTCCGCGGCGCCGGTGGTGGCCAGCTGCCCGCAGGCGCCGTCGATCTCCCGTCCCCTGGTGTCGCGCACAGTCACCGCCACGCCGTGCGCCGCGACCCGGCGGACGAACTCGCGCTCCACCTCGGGGTCGGACGCCGTCCACTTGGAGCCCGGCGTCGGGTTCAGCGGGATGACGTTGACGTGCACCAGCTTGCCCTGCAGCAGCTCGCCGAGCAGGTCGGCACGGAACGGCTGGTCGTTGACGTCACGGATCAGCGCGTACTCGATGGACACCCGGCGCCCGGTGCGGTCCGCGTACGCCCACGCGGTGTCGAGCACCTCGGCGACCGGCCAGCGCTGGTTCACCGGCACCAGCTCGTCGCGCAGCTCGTCGTCGGGTGCGTGCAGCGAGACGGCCAGCGTCACCGGCAGGTCCTCGTCGGTCAGCCGTTTGATGGCCGGCACGAGCCCGACTGTGGACACCGTGATGCCGCGCCTCGACATGCCGAGGCCATGCGGGGCGGGGTCGGTCAGCCGGCGTACGGCGGCGATCACCGCGCGGTAGTTCGCGAGCGGCTCCCCCATGCCCATGAACACCACGTTGCTCACCCGGTCGACCGGGCCACGCACCTCGCCGGCCCGCAACCAGCGCAGCGCGGCGACCACCTGTTCCACGATCTCGCCGGTCGAGAGGTTGCGGGTGAGACCCATCTGGCCGGTCGCGCAGAACGGGCAGGCCATGCCACAACCCGCCTGCGACGACACGCAGACGGTCGACCGGTCCGGGTACAGCATCAGCACCGACTCGATCATCGTGCCGTCGAACGCGCTCCACAGCGTCTTGCGGGTGCGACCGTCGTCACAGTCGAGGTGCCGACGCACGTACAGCAGGTCCGGTAACAGCGCGTCGTGCAACCGTTCCCGGGTCGCGGCGGGCAGATCGGTCATCGCCGCCGGGTCGGTGGTCAGCCTGGTGAAGTAGTGGCGCGCGACCTGGTCCGCCCGGTACGGCTGTTCCCCCAGCTCAGCGGCGAGCGCCCGGCGCTCGTCCGCCGTCAGGTCGGCGAGGTGCCGCGGCGGCTTGGGCCGGCGCGGCGGACGCAACACGATTTCCTGGGGAACGGACATCCGGGCCAAAACTCTCCGTCTATCGGCGGCAGCTGAGCACGTTGAGCGATCCATGACCAACGCGGTTACGCAAGGACACTACCCTGCTGCTATGGCGATCTTCGGAAAGCGGCGCGACCGCGAGCAGCAGCAGGCCGAGGCCGACAACGCCCCGCGCACGCTGCTCGACGAGTCGAGCCCGTACGGCAGCCGTCGCATCCTCGTCGCTACCAACGGCACGGAGACCTGGGCGCAGCTGTTCGACGGCGGCGGCCGCCAGGTCACTGCCCTGTGGCTGGCGGCGCATCGCGGCCCTGCACCAGACATCCAGCTCTCCGTCCCGCCCGAGGCAACCAGGAACCCCAGTGGCCGGCCGCCGTTCGGCCACGTGGAGGCGGTCTGGTTCGAGGAAGGCGACGGTGTCGCGCTCTTCGACACCGAGGGCATACTCGCCGTCCTCCCCGGCTGGGCCGGCCCGGAGACGCTGCCGGGGTACGCACGTGAGGCGGTGGCGCCGAGCCCGTCCGCTGCGCCGCTGCACAACGCGGTCGACCAGTTCGGCCCGCGGGTGGAGCGCGCCCGCGGCTACTGGGCCTGGCGCAACCGGCCGGAGGCCTGGCAGGAGTACCTGAACGACGCCCAGAACCACCTCACCGGCCGGCTCGGGCCCGCACAGCAGACGGTGCCGCTCGGCGAGGGCAATCCGTTCGTGCTCGCGGCGAGGCACGGCAGCGCCGACGAGCACCTGGCCGTCACGGTCGGGATGAGCGGGCAGCGGATGCCCGCGGTGGAGCAGTTCGTCGACGACCCGACCCCGTACGCCAGGATCGAGCTGGCGGTCGCCGGCCTCGGCGCCGAGAACGCCGACTTCGTGCTGCTGCGGTGGCTGGCCAGGCACCCGTGGCGGGCGGCGACGTGGATCGGCAACGGGCACACCGTGCGGTGGCCGGGGCAGGGCTTCCCCGCCGGGGCACCGTTCTCCGGCGTGCTCCTGCTCGACGATCCGACGCTGCTGCCCGGCCCGCCCGCTCCCGACCTCAGCGGGCACGCGATCTTCGGCGACCCGGTGCGCTACCTGTGGCTGGTCCCGATCACCGACGACGACCTGGCCGTAGCGAAGACCGACGGCCGCGACCGGCTGCTCGCCCGCCTGCGGGCGGCCGGCAGATCCTGGGTCGCGGGCGACGCGGGCAAGCCCGCCAAGGCCACCCCCACCCCGGAGCCGGCCGACGACGACGCGCCCGACGCGGAAGACCCCACGGTAGCCGAGACCACGACCGACACCCCGACCACCGACAACCCAGACGGCGACGACGCCGTGGCGGCCGGCGACCCGACGGTGACCGAGACCACGGACGCCACACCGACCACCGACGACCCGGCCAACGACGGCGCGGCGGCACCCGACGAAGCGGCGGCCGAGACCACAACCGCCGACAGCGGCGACGCCGACACCACCACGGCACCCGACGACGACCCGGTCAACGACGCCACCACGGCACCCGACGACCCCGCGGTGGCCGAGAGCGCGAACGGCAGCCGGGTCACCGGCGACACAGACAGCAGCGACGCCGACACCACCGCGGCAGCCGACGGCACCGACAACGCACTCGACGGCCACGCCGACAGCGCCGACGACGCGGACGTGGCTGCCGAAACGCGCGACGAGCAGTCCTGACCATGCTCGTCCGCGCGCGGCCCACGATCGGCCTGGATGGCTTCGTCGCCACGCCAGGCGGGGTGGCCGGCGGTTGACGCCAACGCGCGCGACGACGTCGACCACGGGCACGCCGAGCTCACCGCGCAGTGCGGCGGCATCGTGCCGGGGCGCAGCGGCTTCGACGACAGCCGGCTCGAGCTCATCTACGAACCGCGCAGCGGCTAGGCAGCGGCTGCCGGTGGCCGGGTTGAACGTCGTGTTCGCGCTGGACGGCCTGCGGCCGGACTCGGTCAACCCTGCCGACACCCCGAACATCCACCGGCTGCGCCAGCAGGGCGTCACGTTCGCGCGCGCACACGCGGACCTGCCGACGACCACCCGGGTGAACGCGGCGGCGTGGGGCACCGGGATGCACCCGAGCCGGCACGGCCTCGTCGGCAACGCGATCCACGTCCCCGCGATGGCCGAGAACGCGGCCATCGGCACCGGCAACCCGTACACGCTGCTCGAGCTGGCGGCGAGGAGCGGTCCCGTCTTGCTGACCGAGACCCTCGGCGAACGGCTGCAGCGGCACGGGAAGCGGCTGGTCGTCATCGGGAGCGCCGCGAACGGCGGCGGGCCGTTCCTCGTCAACCCGACCGCGCGGGACGGGACGGGCGTGTCGATCACGTACCTCCGGCCGGACGGGCCACTCACCTTCCCGGCAGCCGTCGGCGAGACGATCCGCGACCGGTTCGGCCCGCCTCCCGGCGGCAGCTCCACCGAGGCGATCGACTACTGCACGGCCGTGGTCGACGAGTACGTCCTCACCGAGCTCGGGCCGGACGTGTTGTTCTTCTGGATGTCGGAGCCCGACCACAGCCAGCACCCGTACGGGGTCGGCTCGCCCGAGGCCGTCGCCAGCCTGCGCGACGCCGACCACGACGTCGGCACGGTCCTCGACCGGCTCGACCGGCTCGGGGTGGCGGACCGGACCAACGTCTTCGTGGTGTCCGACCACGGGCACACCCGCACCACGTTCGGCGTCAACCTCGCCGATGAGTTGGTCGCCGCCGGGCTGAAGGCCGGGCCGGACTCGTCCGACGTCGTCGTGGCGGTCACCGGCAGCGCCCTGCTGTTCGTACGCGACCGCGACCCGGCGCGCATCCGTGAGATTACCGAGTTCCTGCAACGGCAAGAGTGGGCGGGAGCGTTGTACACGGCGGCGCGCAGCCCGGACGACAGTGACCCGACCACCGGGTGGGTCGAAGGCACGCTGTCGCTCGAGCTCGTCCACCAGGCGCACCCGGTGCGTGGCGCGGACATCCTCGTCACGTTCCCGTGGAGCTCGCGACCGAACCCATTCGGCGTCCGCGGCTCCTCGTACCGCGCGACGACCCGCCCGACCGGCCCGAGCGAGTCGGTGAGCGGCCACGGCGGCGTCGGCCCCCACGACATCACCACCACGATGATCGCCTGCGGACCCGACTTCAGGAGCGGCGTGGTCAGCCACGTACCGGCAGGGAACGTCGACCTGGCACCCACCATCCTGGCCCTGGCCACCGGCGAGGAACCTGCCCTCGACGGCCGGGTGCTGAAGGAAGCACTGAAGGACGGACCGGCCCCCGCCACCGTCCGCACCTCCACGCGTGTGCTGACCGCGCCGCCGGGCAACGGGAGGACCGGCAGCGCCGTCCAGGTCTCGCTCGCCGACGGCCACCGCTACGTGGACAAGAGCTGGCGCGTCGGTCCGCGCTGACCGGCGGTCATCGCCAGCTGGACCAGCCGCGGTCGAGACGGCTGGCGTCCGGGCCGTCGAGCACGCAGTGGTCGGGGTACGTCATGCCCGCCCAGGCGTCCGCGTCCGGGGGCGTGCCGGTCAGCTCCGCCACCAACAGCGTCAACGCGATGCCGTGCCCGACGACGACCAGCCGTTCGTCCGGGTACGCCGCGAGCAGCTTCCGCACACCGCGGCCGATCCGCTGCCCGGCCGCCGCACACGTCTCCCAGTCAGGACTCGGGCGGTCCGGCTCGGCGAACCCGCGTCGTACGCAGTCCTCGAGGTCGTCGACGGCACCGGCCGGACGCGTCACCTCGCCGAGCGCGTCGTAGACGGTGACGGCCTCCGTGGTCAGCAGCCGCGCGGTCTGCATCGCCGCAGGTTCCGGCGAGGAGAACCAGCGGGCGGACGCCGGCAACACGCCGGCCGCGACGAGCGCGGCCACGTCGCCGCCGGCGTCCGGGCGGGCATGGCGCACCAGGTGCAGTTCGGTCAGCAAGGGAACCAGCTCAACTCGGCGGGACGAGCAGGACGAGCGTCGCCCACACGGCGGGCGCGGCGGCGGTAATCGAGTCCAGGCGGTCCATCATGCCGCCGTGTCCGGGGATCAGCGACGACATGTCCTTCACGCCCAGGTCGCGTTTGATCGCCGACACCACCAGGTCGCCCACCGTGCCGACCACCGCCACCACGACGCCCAGGATGACGCCGACCCACCACGGCGCGTCGAGCAGCCACGACACCAGCCAGGCACCGAGGCCCGCGGCGCCGAGCAAGGACCCGGTCAGGCCCTCCCAGGACTTCTTCGGGCTGATCACCGGGGTCATCTGGTGCCGGCCGATCAGGCTGCCGAGCAGTAGGCCACCGGTGTCGCTGGCGAACACGACCGCGATGAAGACGACCACCCGGTGCGCGCCGTCCGCCGGGTGAAGCAGCAGCGACACGAACGCCATCAGCACCGGCACGTACACCGCGACGCACACGGCACCCGTGGCGTCCCTGATGTAGCCGTCCACGCCGTCACGCAGCCGCCAGGTAAGTACGAGCAGCACGCCGACCGCGGTCGCCATCGCGATGCCGGCCAGGCCGAAGACGTACGCGGCTGCGACGTTCGCAACCACGATGCCGAGCAACGGGACCAGCGGGATGGTGATCCCCCGCAGCCGTAGCGCGTGGGTGAACTCCCAGACACCGATGCCGCCGAAACCGGCGATCAGGATGACGAACACCGGCTTGGCGAAGTAGAGCACGAGGAGCACGACCACGCCGAAGAGGACGCCAACTCCAGCGCCGGCGGCGAAGTTGCGTCCTTTTCTTGTCTTCCCGGTCGGCTCGACGGCAGGTGCTCCTCCTGCCCCCTCGGCCGCGTGCGACGAGCCGTCCAGCTCCGCATCCTCGCTTTCGCGATCCATGTAGGTACCTGACACGTCCTGGGGCACGTCCTAGACCTCGGAGAGCTCCTCCTTCTTGTGCTTGAGCAGCTCGTCGACCTGGGCGACGTACTTGTGGGTGACGTCCTCGAGCTCCTTCTCCGCCCGGTGCACGTCGTCCTCGCCTGCGTCGCCGTCCTTGGCCAGCTTCTCCAGCGCGTCCTTCGCATGCCGGCGCACGTTCCTGATGGCGACCTTGGCGTCCTCGGCCTTGCTACGGGCGACCTTTATGTATTCCTTGCGGCGTTCCTGGGTGAGCTCCGGCAGCACGATGCGGATGATGTTGCCGTCGTTGCCCGGGTTCACCCCGAGGTCGCTGTTCCTGATGGCCCGCTCGATCGCGTCCAGCGACGACTTGTCGTACGGCGACACGATGACCATCCGCGCCTCGGGGATCTGGAACGAGGCAAGCTGGTTCAGCGGAGTCGGCGCACCGTAGTACTCGACGGTGATCTTGCTGAACATCGCCGGATGTGCCCGACCGGTACGGATGGCGCCGAAGTCCTCCTTCGCGACGCCGACGGCCTTCTCCATCTTCTCCTCGGCCTCGAGGAGCGTCTCGTCGATCACACCTGCTCCGATCCGTTGGTCTCTTGCCCGCGTCGCCGTCAACCGGCTGCCGGCGCGACGAGTGTCCCGATCTTCTCACCACGCACGGCACGCGCGATGTTGCCCGGACCCATCAGGTCGAAGACGACGATCGGCAAGTCGTTGTCCATGCAGAGGCTGATCGCGGTGGCGTCCATCACCCTCAGGTTCCTGGTCAGCACCTCGGTGTAGTCCAGCCGGTCGAAGCGCACCGCGTCCGGGTTCTTCGACGGGTCGGCGTCGTACACGCCGTCGACCTGGGTGCCCTTGAGCACCGCCTGTGCCCCCACCTCGAGCGCGCGCTGGGCGGCACAGGTGTCGGTCGAGAAGTACGGGGCGCCGAGACCGGCGCCGAAGATGACGACCCGGCCCTTCTCCAGGTGCCTGATCGCCCGGCGCGGGATGTACGGCTCGGCCACCTGACCCATGGTGATGGCGGTCTGCACCCGGGTATCGATGTGGCGCTTCTCCAGCTGGTCCTGCAGCGCGAGGCAGTTGATGACCGTACCGAGCATGCCCATGTAGTCGGCCCGGCCGCGGTCCATGCCGCGCGCCGCGAGCAGCGAACCGCGGAACATGTTCCCGCCGCCGACCACGATGGCGGTCTCCACACCGTCGCGCACGACCTCCGCGACGGCGTCCGCGATCGACTCGACCGTCGCCGGGTCGATGCCGAGCGGGTCTGGTCCGGCGAACGCCTCGCCGGAGAGCTTCAGCAACACGCGTTGCCACGCCGTGTGGGACGGCTCGGAGTCCGCGTACGGCGCACTCAACGTCGTGCCCTCGTCCACGGCCGGTACTGGATCGGCTGGCTTCTCCACCGGCGGCGTACCTCCAGCTCGTCGTGACGGTCCCTGGCAGTCTGCCGTAACCACGCCGCGTAGCGTCAGCAACCCCCTTGCTGTCACTACCTCTCAGTATGCCGTGCCGACCAGCGTGCAGCACAGGCGTCCGGGACGTGCCGGTATCAGAAGAACGTGCTCCAGTAGCTCCAGAACCGGACGCCGATCAACGCCACGATCGCGACGACCCAGGCGATGACGGCCAGGCTGTGGTAGTCGACCACCGCCGTCACCGCCCGCCGTGCGCCGGCGGGCAGCGGCAGGTGCCGCTGGTCGAGGTTGTGCAGCGTCACGTACCAGAAGATCGGCACGGTGACCGCCCACACGACCATGCAGTACGGGCACAGCGCCCCGATCCGGTAAAGACTCTGGAAAATCAGCCAGTGCACGAACACCACGCCGAACGTGACACCGACCTGCAGCCCCAGCCAGAACCACCGCTTCGGGTGGGCGCCGGCAAGCACCACGGCGCCGACCGTCGTCACGACGGCGAACGCGGCGACCCCGAGCAACGGGTTGGGGAAGCCGAACGCCTCCGCCTGCGGCGTGTCCATCACCGAGCCGCACGACAGCACCGGGTTGATGCTGCAGCTGGGTTGGTAGCTCGGGTCGTTCAGCAGCGCGATCTTCTCGATCATGAGCACGAAGGCCGCCACCCAGCCGACGGCGCCGCCCACGGCAAGCAGCCAGGGCAGCATCCGCGGGAACGGGCCCGGCAGGCCGGATCCCGTGTCGACGTCCTCGTCCTCGTCCTCGGTGGCGGTCAGCACGGCCTCGTCGGCCGAGTCGCTCAACGAGCGTGCCATGCCAGTCCCCCGGATGCGTACGCGCGCGACCGATGTCCCCTCATGCGGCCATCATAGGAGTCCCAGGTAGCGCCGGTGCGGCGGCGCCCGGCCGCGTTCACCAGGTCAGCTCGTCGCACGCCCGGTGGTCCGCCGGCTCGACCTGCAGCGTGGCGTGCGCGATGCCGTGCCGCTCCCGCAGGATGTCGCCGGCCCGGTCGAGCACGGCGTGCGCGTCCGCGTGCGTCGTAGTCACCAGGTGCGCGGTCGCCACGTGCATGCCGGAGGTCAGCGTCCACAGGTGCAGGTCGTGCACGTCCTGCACCCCGTCGACGCCGGCCAGCTCCCCGGCGACCGTGTCCGGGTCGACGCCGGCGGGCGCGTGCTGGCCGAGGACGGCCACGACCTGGCGGCCGAGGCCGACCGCACGCACCACGACGAACACACCGATGGCGAACGCGACCACGGTGTCCCAGAACCCCTGCCCGGTCAGCAGCACGAGCACGCCGGCGACCAGCACGCCCACCGACCCGGCGGTGTCCGCCACCACCTCGAGGTAGGCGCCGCGTACGTTCAGGCTCTCGCCGGCACCGCCGTGCAGCAGCATGAGCGCGACCACGTTGACCCCCAGGCCGATGCCGCCGACCACGAGCATCGGCGTGGTCGCCACCTGCACCGGCTCGCCGAACCTGCGCAACGCCTCGACGACCACGTACACCGCGACGCCGACCATCATCAGCACGGCCAGGCCGGACGCGAACACCTCCGCCCGGTACGAGCCGTAGGTGCGGCGCCCGGTGGTGTCCGGCCGCACCGCGATCCGGGTGGCAAGCAACGCCGCCGCCAGCGTCACGACGTCCGACGCCAGGTGCCCCGCGTCGGTGAGCAGCGCGAGCGACCCGGAGAGCAGGCCGGCGACCAGCTCCACGCCGAAGAACGAGAGAACCAGGCCGAATGCGACCGCCAACCGCCACCGGTGCCGCCCGCCCGCGTGCTCGGCGACGCCGTGCCCGTGTGCGTGTCCGGTCATGCGGAGACCTTCCGCGTGAGCATGGCAGCGAGAACCACGACCGTCGGCTGCGCATACACCGCAAGTGAGCGAGGCGCGGAGCGCGGAAGGTCGACGGGGTGCACAGTCATGCCGGTGCACCACCACGCTCGGGGTGGATGGCCTCGGTGTGCTCGGTGTGCGCCACCGCCAGGTCGAGCAGCAGCCGCACGTGCGCGTCGTCCAGCCGGTAGTACGCCATCCGACCGCTGCGCCGTACGGACACGACCCGGTGTGCGCGCAACAGGCGCAGTGCATGCGAGGTGGCCGACTCGGTCAGCCCGGTGACGGCGGCGAGGTCGCAGACGCACAGCTCGCCGTCGAGCAGCGCGAGCAGCAGCCGCAGCCGGCTCGGCTCGGCGAGCAGGCCGAAGATGTCGGCGGTGTCGGCCAGGTCGCTCTCCACCGGCATCCGGCCGAGCACGGTCGTCACGCGGTCGCGGTCGACGACCCGCACCACACAGTCGTCCGGCGGCGCGACGACCTCATCTGAATAACTGCTCACATGTGCATGTTGACCGACGTTGCGGCGTACGGTCAAGTCACCCGGCCGCGGAGACGGGTACGGCACCGTGCCCGACTCGCGGTAGGGCACGGTGCCGTAGTGATCCGTCAGGCCTGGCCTACGCGGAACCGGAGGAACCCGGTGATGTTCGCGCCCGCCTCGGCGAGGATCGACTTCACCGGCTTCTTGCCGTCCTTCACGAACAGCTGGTCGACAAGCACCGTGTCCTTGTAGAACGCGTTCACCCGGCCCTCGACGATCTTCGGCAGCGCCTGCTCGGGCTTGCCCTCGTCCTTGGCCATCTGCTCGGCCAACCGGCGCTCGGTCTCGACCGCGTCGGCCGGCACCTCGTCGGCGGTCAGGTAGCGCGGCGCCATCGCGGCGACGTGCTGCGCGACGTCCCTGCCGGCCTCGGGCGCGTCCGCGTCCAGCTCGACGAGCACGCCGATCTGCGGCGGCAGGTCCGGGTCGGTCTTGTGCAGGTACAGGAAGACGTACTTGCCGTCGCCGCCGAGGGAGCCGAACCGGCCCACCTCGAGCTTCTCGCCGAGCACGGCGCTCGCCTCCGCGACCAGCTCGGAGACCGGCTTGCCGGACAGCGACGAGCTCAGCAGCGCGTCGCGGTCGGCCGGCGCCGTGGCGGCCACGTGCTCGGCGAGCTGCTCGCCGAGCTCCTGGAACCGCTCGTTCTTCGACACGAAGTCGGTCTCGCAGTTCAGCTCGACGAGCACGCCGGACGCGGTGCCCTCGAGGCGCGCCGCGACCAGCCCGTTGCCGGCCGTACGGCCCTGCCGCTTGTTGACGTCCTTGGCTCCCTTGAGCCGGAGGATCTCTACCGCCTTGTCGAAGTCGCCGTCGGCCTCTTCCAGCGCCTTCTTGGTGTCCATCATGCCGGCCGCGGTGAGCTCACGAAGCCGCTTGATGTCAGCCGCGGTGAAGTTCGCCATGTCCTATTCGTCCTTGTCGGTGGCCGGCCCGACCGCCGAGGCGATCGGGCCGGGATCGGGCTTGTTGGTTGGTCAGGTCGCCGGGGTGGGTCACCGGCAACGCGTCAGGCCTGGTCGGCGGGCGCCTCGGGCGCACTGCCCGCGTCGGCGGCCGGGGCCG
This sequence comes from Streptosporangiales bacterium, assembly GCA_009379825.1. Taxonomy (NCBI): domain Bacteria; kingdom Bacillati; phylum Actinomycetota; class Actinomycetes; order Streptosporangiales; species Streptosporangiales bacterium. Next base: position 16,714 of record WHTA01000062.1, on the reverse strand, counting down.
CTTCCTCCGCCGCCGGCGCCGGCTGAGCCTCGGCCTCGGTGGTGGCCGCCTCGGTGGTGGCCGCCTCGGTGGTGGCCGCCTCGGTGGTGGCCGCCTCGGTGGTGGCCGCCTCGGTGGTGGCCGCCTCGGGCGCGGCGGCCACGTCGGCGGTCTCCTGCTGGCCGCTCTGCAGCAGCTCGCGCTCCCACTCGGCGAGCGGCTCGTCGACGGCGACGTCGCCGGCCGGCTCCTCGCCCGCGCTCGCGGCCGAGCGGGCCATCAGGCCCTCGGCCACCGCGTCGGCGACCACCCTGGTCAGCAGGCCGACGGCCCTGATGGCGTCGTCGTTGCCGGGGATCGGGTAGTCGACCAGGTCCGGGTCGCAGTTCGTGTCGAGGATGGCCACTACCGGGATACCCAGCTTCTTGGCCTCGTCGACGGCGATGTGCTCCTTCTTGGTGTCGACCACCCACACCGCGTCCGGCAGCCGCTGCATGTCGCGGATGCCGCCGAGCGTCCGCTCCAGCTTGCTGCGCTCGCGGTCGAGGATCAGCCGCTCCTTCTTGGTGCGGACGCTGTTCTCCGCACCGGCAGCGCCGATCTCCTCCAGCTCCTTCAGCCGCTGCAGCCGCTTGTGCACCGTCTGGAAGTTGGTGAGCATGCCGCCCAGCCAGCGGTGCGTCACGTACGGCATGCCGACGCGCTTGGCCTGCTCCTCGACGGCCTCCTGCGCCTGCTTCTTCGTCCCGATGAAGAGCACGTTGCCGCCGCGCGCGACGGTGCTCTTGACGAACGTGTAGGCAGCGTCGATGTACGTCAGCGTCTGCTGCAGGTCGATGATGTAGATGCCGTTGCGCTCGGTGAAGATGTAGCGCTTCATCTTGGGGTCCCAGCGCCGAGTCTGGTGCCCGAAATGCACCCCAGACTCGAGCAGGTTCCGCATGGTGACGACGGCCATGGCCGCGCACCTCTCTTTCCGCGCCCCTGCGGGCGTCCTCGGTTTCTCGCGATAGCGGCGTGCGTATCGCGCCTGACGCCCGGACCGACCGAGACCCGCGACGAGGTCACGGGACCGAGCAGACGGCCCGCCGAGACAAGCGGCGGTAACCGGGCGTGCGAAGTCGACCCACGAGGGGCCGCTGCCCGCAAGTTTACGTCAGCCCCCCGGTGACCTGCACCCGGGTATCGCGGTGGACCCAGCAGCCGGAACGGTGATCCCGCTCCGGTCTCGCGCGGACCTGGACCCGAATACCACGGTGAACCACGTTCGGCGTGGTGGCCCGCCCACGTGCGCGAGAACCGCATCCGCAACGCGGCGACCCGCAGCCTGTCGACGTGACGACCACACGCAACCAGAACCCCAACTACCGCGGTGACCCGCACCCGGGTCGGCCTCTCCGCGCGGTGACCCGGCCACCGTTGAGGCGCGTGGACCGTTGCCCCGGACTGCGGCGACCCACGCTCGGTCGATGCGACGACCACACACACCCGGGTAGCGGGACACACGCAGACCAGCGCCCCGGGCGACACCACACCCAGTACCCGGGTCGACGCCATGACCTGCACTCCAGCATCCCGCGCCGGAACCGTCCACAACCTCACCCATCGGGCTTTCCCCCACCCGCCCCACTGCCGATAACGAGGGTATGACCGACAACGCCCGCTCCCGCATACGGCGCCGCAAGCACGCCGCCCAAGCCGCCGCCCTCGCCGCAACCGCCTCCGCTCTGCTCGTCGCCGCACCCACCATCGCCGGCGACGCCGGCCGCGCCACCGAGCCGGCACGAACGACCGGGGCCGCCGACACCCCGGACCCGGGTCACCCTGCCCCGTGGCACCTCCCGGCCCCCACCGCCACCAACACCACCCCAGCCGCCGGCGACGCCACCCCCGCCCACTCCGGCCGCCGACCGCACCAGGTCACCAGTGCCACAGATGCCGCCACCGACACCCGAGCCGCCAGCCCTGCCACCCCCGCCCATCCCGGCCGCCAGCCCCACCCCATCGCCAAGGCGACGCACGCCGCCCTGGACGCCCTGACCACCAGCGCCACCCGTCCGGCCCAAGCCACCAGCCCAGCCCGAGCTGCCGGCACCGCCAGCACCGCGCATTCCGGCCGCCGGCACAACCACGTCGCCAATGCCACAGACGCCCGAGCCACCAGGGCGACCAGTTCCGCCCGAGGCGCTGGCGTCGCCGAGCCGGCGCAACCCGGCGCGTGGCAGCTCCCGCTCACCGGGGAGTCGTCCGTGCTGCGCCCGTTCGACCCGCCCGCGCGGAAGTGGTCGGCGGGACACCGCGGCGTTGACCTAACCGCCCGGCCTGGCGCCCGCGTCCTCGCCGCGGGTGCAGGCGTGGTCAGCTTCGCCGGCCGGGTCGCCGGCCGCGGTGTCGTGAGTGTGCAGCACGGGCGGCTGCGCACCACCTACCTCCCGGTGCGGCCCGCCGTACGGCGCGGCGACAGGGTCGCGGCAGGCGACGTCGTCGGCACGGTGACCACGGACCCGCACTGCCGTGCACCAGGCTGCCTGCACTGGGGCCTGCTGCACGGGGAGACGTACCTCGACCCCATGAGCCTGCTTCGTGGGGCACCGGCCAGGCTCATCCCGGTCTGGGGGATCTCACCGGGTGCAGGCGTCTCCGTGTCGCCGACAGCTAGCCGCGCCACTTCTGCCGGGCGACCCGCCATGCCACCGCGGCGCTCGGCCGAGCCGGCGACTGCCGGCGGAGGGCCCGGCCCCACGGCCGAAGGCGCTTCGACGCCCGTAGCCGACCGGTCGACGCCGGGCGCCGTCGTGGCCGCCACCGCGGCGACCGCCGCCATCGCCGGCGCGTGGGGCATCCTCCGCCGCCGCGACCGCCTGCCGCTCCCCCGCAACCCGCGAGGAACCCGGTGACCGCCGGCACGCGCGGACACCGCCGCGGCGGTCCGCTGTCCGAGGGCACCATCGGCGGCATCCGGGCCGTGCTGGAGCTCTACGACCGCAGACACCTCAGCCTGGACGCCGCCATCGACGAGATCGTCACCCTCGTCCACCGAGAACACCCACGCCATGACCATCCACACGCCACCTAGTCCTCCCAGCCGCCACTGCGCGCCTGCCCTCACCCACTCACGCCAGGCCGCGGTAATTCCGGCCCTGCCCTCGGCCGCCTCGGTGACACGGGCACGTCGGCGATGCAGCTCGGTCGCAGCCAGGTCTGTGCCAACCGCACGGCCAGGTCGCCGGGTATCGCGTCGTCGGCCCGTACTGCTGGGTCACGCGTCACTCCGGCTGGCAGCCAGGAGGCAGGCTGCCAGGAGGGAGGCAGTCCTACCGCTCGGTCGGGAATCGCCCTGGGGGCGGCTACCCCTGCGTCAGGCCTGGAGCTCGCGCGCCACGATTACGGCCTGGACGCGGGAGCGCAGCTGTAGCTTCGACAGGACCCGGGAGACGTGGGTCTTCACCGTCGTCTCGCCGATGTACAGGCGGGCTGCGATCTGCTGGTTCGACAGTCCCTCGCCGAGGCAGGCCAGCACCTCGCGCTCGCGCTGGGTCAGCTCGTCAGCGCCGGGTGGCCGTTCCGCCGGCACGGACGCGGCGAACTCTGCGAACAGGCGCCGGGTCACGGCGGGGGCGAGCACTCCTTCATCCGCCGCCACCAGCCGCACCGCCTCGACCAGCCTCGACCCCTCGACCGACTTCAGCAGGAACCCCGCGGCGCCGGCCCGCAGCGACGCGTAGACGTACTCGTCCAGGTCGAAGGTCGTCAGCACCAGCACGTCGCAGTCGCCGGCGGCGACCAGTTGACGGGTCGCCTCGATGCCGTCCACTCCTGGCGATCCGGACGTCCATCAGCACGACGTCGACGGCCAGGGCTCGCGCCATCCGCACCGCGGTCGCACCGTCCGCCGCCTCGCCGGCAACGGTGATGTCGTCCCGCAGCGTTCAGGATCATGGCCAGGCCGGCCCGGATGGCGGCGTGGTCGTCCGCGAGCAGGACCTTGATCACGACGCCTCCCCCACCGGCAACTCGGCGCGCACCTGCCACCCGTCCTCGTCCGGGCCTGCGGTCAGCGTGCCGCCGACCGCGGTCGCGCGCTCGTGCATGCTCACCACGCCCGTGCCCGGCGGGCCGGCGGCACCGTCAAACTCGTTGTGTACCTCGACGACCAACGGGGCGGCGCCGTGGACCCGCACGGTGGTCGCGGCGCCCGGGGCGTGCTTCGTCACGTTCGTCAGCGCCTCCTGCACGATGCGATAGGCCGCCAGATCGACCGGTGTGGGCAGCTGCTCCGGCGAGGACGCGTCGACCACGACAGGCACCCCACTTGCGCTTGCCGAGCTCACCAGACCATCCAGCTCGCGCAGCCGCGGCGGCGCCGTCCGCGCCTCGTCGTCGCCGTCGCGGAGCACGTCGATCATGGCACGCATCTCGGCGAGAGCGGCGACGCTGTTCTCCCGCACCGACCGCAACACCGTCTGCGTGTCGCCGCCCGCTGCACCGGACAACAACGCTTCCGACTGGATCGCGATCGCCGACAGCTGGCCCGCGACGACGTCATGCAGGTCGCGCGCCATCCGCGAACGTTCTTCCGCGATCGCGGCCCGACGGTCCAGCTCGGCGATCCGTGCCACCTGATCGGCACGCTCCCGCTGCACCTCCGCCAGCTCCCGCTGCTGGCGCACGTTCCGCGCCCACCAGACCGGCACCAGCAGCACGAGCCCGACCTGTAGCAGCATCACCATCGCGAACCGCCAGTCGTGCTCGAGCAGCGCGGTCGACACCGCAAGCACCACGACGGCGGCACCCACCGCACCGACCAGCAACCTGCTCGCGCGGCGTCCCGCGTAGAGAGTTGCCGTGTAGAGCAGGTCGGCGAGCACGATCAGCACCGGCAACGTCAGGCCATGCCATGCGTCGATCGCCACCGCGGCCAGACCGATCCCGAGCGCCATCAGCGGCCTGGTCGACCGCCACAGCTGTCCTACGCAAGCCAACCCGAGCACCGCGATCCGCCACCCGAGCGCAATGTCCGGGTCGGCGCCAGAGAAGGTGTTGAACCCGGTCAGGTAGAGCGTCACACCGAGCACGAGACAGCCGCCCGCGACCCATACGTCGCGGCGGGTCGGTGAGACGACGGAGCCGACACGCACGGGACCATGAGAGCACACCCGCGCACGCCATCGGGTCATCCGAACGGCGGACACGCCCTCGTCCGAGCTCCCGATGGCCACGGCCCCCGCGCCACGCGAACATCGACGACATGAGCGAACAGCCGCAGCAGAAGTGGGCACCGTGGTGGGTGTACGTCGTCATCGTCGTCGGCGCGAACCTCGGCAAGCAGCAGCTCCTGCCGCCCGACGCCAACTGGGCCGTCAACGCGGCCACCACCGCGGCGACGATCGCCGGCACCATCGCGCTCATCACCGTCGTCTACCGGGCCGTCATCGCCCGGCGCACGGACGATCGATGACACCGGAAGCCCAGCGGGCATGAGGTGAACCGGTGACCACCGTTCTGGGCACGCTGCTCGTCTGCGCGGCGCTCGACAGCCTCAACCCGGTCGGTCATCGCAGTCACCATCTATCTCCTGATCGCCGGCAACGGACGCCGCAGCGCGGTGCAGGTCCTGACCTACATGACGACCGTGGCGACGACGTATTTCGCCATCGGCGCGATCCTCCTGCTCGGTCTGGACGCCCTGACCGAGCAGCTCGAGGCCGCTGTCGCGCACCCGGTCAGCCGTGCGCTGATCGCACTCGCGGAAGCATCCATGCTCATCTGGAGCCTCGTCGACGGGCACCTGGAGAAACGGGACCCGACCCGCGCCTCGCGCCGGAAGAGCCGGCTACCTGCGTCCAGCCGCATCGGTCTCGCCGCCCTCGTCGCGCTCGGTGCCGTCGTGACCGTAGTCGAGTTCGCGACGGCGGCTCCGTACCTCGCGGCCATCGGCGCGCTGACCGCCCACGGCGTGCCGGTGACCGTCGGATTACCGTTGCTGGCCGGCTACGTCGGCGTGATGAGCCTGCCGCCGCTAATCCTGCTGCTCGCCCACGGGCTGCTCGGTGACCGGATATCCGGCCGGCTGCAGCGATGGTACGAGAAGGTCGTCGCGAGCTCCCGCGCGACGGCGCAGTGGATCGTCGGCATCGTCGGCGTAATGCTGATCCGCTACGGTGCCGGCGCGCTGGCGCAGCTCCTCGGCTAGCGCGCACCGGCCGTGGCGTTGCTCCCGGCCGGCAGAAAAAAATACCCTCACCTGGTCGCGTCGGTGTCGATCCGGTCGCCCCGCCGTTCGTGTGGAGGGTGAACGACCGGCACGGGGCCGGCGCACACCGAGGAGGATGAGATGACCCGCTACCTACTGAGCATGTACCAGCCCGAGGGCGATCCGCCGCCACCAGAGATCCTCGATCCGATCATGGCGAAGCTCGGCGCACTCCAGCAGGAGATGCAGGACGCGGGGGTCTGGGTGTTCGCCGGCGGTCTGCACGCACCCAGCACCGCGACGGTGCTCCGCCAGAAGGACGGCGGCGTCCTCGTCACCGACGGTCCGTACCTGGAGGGCAAGGAGCACATCGGCGGCTTCACCATCATCGACGTGCCCGATCTCGACGCCGCGCTTGCGTGGGGGCGGAAGTACGCGGAGGCGATCGAGCTGCTCCCGATCGAGGTCTGGCCGTTCCACGACGAGACCGGCGGCTGATGCCGGAAGGGCAGCCACTGCCCGCCACCGAGATCGATCGGGTCTTCCGTGGCGAGTACGGTCGAGCGGTCTCGGTGCTCACCGGCGTCTTCGGCGACGTCGATGTCGCCGAGGACGCCGTGCAAGAAGCGTTCACCGTCGCCACACAGCGCTGGCCGGCGGAGGGTCTGCCGCCGAGCCCGGCCGGGTGGATCATCACGACCGCACGCAACAAGGCGATCGACAAGCTCCGCAGGGAAGCTACCCGCGAGGACCGCCATGCGCAGGCTGCGCTACTGCATGCACAGCAGGAGCCCATCGAGGAGGGCGTCGTGCGTGACGACCGACTGCGCCTCATCTTCACCTGCTGCCATCCCGCGCTCGCGGCCCGCGCCCAGGTCGCACTGACGCTGCGCCTGCTCGGTGGCCTCACCACGGCCGAGATCGCACGCGCGTTCCTGGTGAGCGAGTCGACGATGGCGCAGTGCATCGTGCGCGCCAAGGGCAAGATCCGCGACGCCAAGATCCCGTACCGGGTGCCGTACGACGCGGACCTACCTGACCGGGTACGCGCCGTGCTCGCGGTGATCTACCTGATCTTCAACGAGGGCTACGCGGCGACGTCGGGTGACCAGCTCGTACGGGCCGAGCTGTGCACGGAGGCGCTGCGGCTGGGCCGGCTGGTAGCCGAGTTGATGCCGGACGAGGCCGAAGCCCAGGGACTGCTCGCCCTGATGCTGCTCACCGAGGCGCGCCGCCCGACCCGCACGGCGGCCGACGGCTCCCTGGTGCGCCTGCCGGACCAGGACCGCCGCCGGTGGGACGCGACGCTCGTTGCCGAGGGACAGGACATCGTCAGAGCGTGTCTGCGACGCAACCAGCCGGGGCCGTACCAGATCCAGGCGGCCATCAACGCCGTACACAGCGACGCGGCGACCGCTTCGGACACCGACTGGCGGCAGATCCTGCTGCTCTACGACCAACTGCTGGCCATCGCGCCGACCCCGGTGGCCGCACTGAACCGCGCGGTGGCGGTGGCCGAGGTAGCCGGTGCGGAAACGGCTCTAGCCCTCGTCGACGACCTGGACCTCGACGACTACTACCTGTACTACGCCATCCGCGCCGACCTGCTCCGCCGGCTGGGGCGCGCCGACGAGGCGGCAGCCGCGTACGACGCCGCGATGGCTCGCACGGAGAACGCCGCGGAGGTCGACTACCTACGCCGCCATCGCACCGAGCTCGGCTGAGCGGCCGGCATGGTCGCCGACTCCGGCAGCGTCCTGCGGTTACCGAAGCAACCGCCGGTCGCCGCGCTTCGCCGGCGGGTGACCGGACGTGCGGTGAGCCGCCCACGCTCAGCACCGAATCGAACCGGGTGACCTGGAACCATGCCGCGAGCAGCCCACACCCGACACCGAATCGAATGCGTCGGGCGGCTGGCGTCAGTCGAGCGCGGAGCCCTTCTGCCATTCCTCCCAGGACAGGTTCCAGTCGCCGAAGCCGTTCGTTGGCTCGATCTGCACATCCGTGCCCACCACGTCGACGATGTCGCCGACCTGGGAGAAGTTGTAGAACCACAGCGCTCGTTCGGTGGTGACGTTCACGCAACCGTGCGAGACGTTCCGTCTCCCCTGACTGCTCGCCGACCACGGGGCGGCGTGCACGAACTCACCCGAGTTCGAGATGCGTACCGCGTAGCGGACCGTCGTCAGGTAGGCGTCACTGCCGGTGATGCCGGCGGTGGTGGAGTCCATCTCGTACGGGTCCGCCTTGCCCATCACCACGTGGATGCCGCTCTTCGTCGGGTACTTCGCGCTGCCCGTGGACACCGGCATCCGCTTGACGACCTTGTCGTTGACCTTGATGGCCATCGTGTGCTTCTTCGTGTTCACCACGCTGGTCTGCTTCTTGCCGATGGTGAACTTGATCTTGCGGTCTTCGACACCCCACAGGCCGGGGGCGGCCTTCACGCCGGCCAGGTCGGCGTTGAGTACGACCTTCGTGTGCGCGGGCCAGTACTCCTTCGGACGGAAGTGCAGCTCGTCGTCGCTGAACCAGCGCCAGGATCCTTCGATCTTCTTGTCCGTCTTCACCTCGAGCGCACGCTCGACGGCTGCCCGGTTCTTCACCGGCTGGGACAGGTAGACGGCGACCGGCTGACCGATCCCGACGACGGACCCGTCCAGCGGAGCGACGGACGCCTTCACCGTGTTCGACACCGGCATGGTGGTGAACTTCGCGGTGGTCGACTTGTCACCGCCCTCGTTCTTCGCCCGCACCTTGACCCGGTACGACGACGCCGGGTGCAGGGTGCCCGCGCTCTTCCAGCTGGTGCCGTCGGACAAGGTCTCGCCGGTGACGTTGCCCTTGCCCTTGACCTCCACCGACACGACCTCGCCGCCGCTGACGGTCACTTGCACTGGCTTGTTCGGCGCCACCTCCTGGGTGCCGTCCGCCGGAGTGATCTTCACCGAGATCGGCCCGGTCTGCTTCGGTGATGCCGTCTGTGCTTGCTTGGTCGACCGATCGCTCGGATCGTCGGACGTCTGCGTGCATCCCACTGCAAGCACGAGACACGCGGCGACAGCCAGCGCCCGCGCAGTCCTCATCTGTCCCCCATGGTCCTACCGGGTGGCCGGAAGCGTTCGAAGCGGGCCACACCGCAATCGGCAGGACATGCCTCGGCTGGGCGCGACCACGCTGATCGGCGGCTACCTCCGCCGCCACCTGCAGGATACCCGCCGCCGGCCGCGACGCGCGGATGTCGATCAGTTCGTTACGGACGCCGGTACAACACATCTGGTGAGCGCGTCGCTACGTCACGGTGTCCCCACGGCACGTGACAATGTGGCATAGTATGAGCAATGTAACAGGTGACGAGGGACGCCAGATGTCAGACCGCCCGCTGCGCACCCGCCCTTCTCGCAGGGCCCCGCGTGGGCTGGGCGATCCTCGGTTCCGGGACCAACGCCGCAGTACTCGGCACCCTGCTCGCGCTCGTGGCGTACTTCCGCCAGCCGCTGCGCTGAGCGAGGCCGGACGCGACGTCTCGTACAGCGCCTCGGCGGCGGCGGACCCAGGCCGCCGTCGCGGGTGTCGTCAGCATGTTCGTCGGCATCGTGGGCCTCGCGATCTCCGCAGCGGTGGTGGCGAGGCGGCGGCAAGCTCGTAGCTCGTCGGCTACGGGCAGCGGTGCAGCCGCCGGCGGGCCGGGCGACGTCGGGACGCGACCTGCCGGGCGACGTACCCGTCTCCCGGTGATCGGTGACGGGTCGGCGCGCGTGTTGGCCCTCGGCGTCCACCCGGCGCGGCCGCACCGTGACTACGCCGGCACGGAGTCGACCACGCTGCCGCACTTCGTCGCCCGCGAGATGGAGGGCGACGTCCGCGAATGGCTGAAGGCCGCCCGCACCGACGGCGGACTCCTCCTGATCGTCGGGGACTCGTGTGGGGAAGACCCGCCTACGGTACGAGACCGCACGCACCGAGCTGGCCGGCTTCTCCGTACTGGCACCCGATCGTGGCGACGGCGACGCCGTCAACGCGCTGACCCGGCACCGGCGGTTGCCGCAGCGCCTCATCGTCTGGCTGGACGAGCTACACCGCTTCGTGGCCGGCCCGGACCTTCCCCCGGGCGGCACGCCTGTCACGGCGAAGACCGGGGTAGCGAGGTCGCCGCCGCGAAGCTCACCGAGCCGCTGGCCGACCGATGCACTCTCGACGAGCTCCGCGCCGAAGTGGATGCGGGAACCATCCACGCTGCCGCGCGGTATCTGTAGTGCCTGGCCCGCGCAGCCCAACCGAACGGGACAACGCCACCAGGCTCGCGATGTTCGGCCTCACCGACACCGGCCAGATCGGGGAGAAATGGTGGTGGCTCACGTGCGAACGGCGCCGCCACTTCTGCAGCATGCGGAGACGCAGCTGTTAGGCACCCCGGGCCGGTCGACCCGGACCTTTCCTGGATGGTGCATGGAGACGACCGACACCGAGCAGCGCAACTTCCCAGACCGCAGCACGGAGACAACCGACACGGAGACCAGCGCAACTTCCCGGCCCCACGGCACGAGACCACCGCCACGGGAACCAGCGCAACTTCCCAGACCGCAGCACGGAGACAACCGACACGGAAGCCAGCGCAACTTCCCAGACCGCAGCACGGAGACAACCGACACGGAAGCCAGCGCAACTCCCGGGGGACCCGCGCAACACGGAGAGCAGCGCAACTTCCGGACCCGCGGCACGGAGACGACCGGCACGGGAACCAGCGCAATCTCCCGGACCCGCGCAACACAGAGACGAGCGACACGGAGACCAGCGCAACTTCCCGGGACCCACGCAGCACGGAGACGAACGGTGCGGAGGCCTGCGCAGCTTCCTGGGTGCGCGGGCAAGTGCGACCGGCGCAGCACCGGTGGGTGTGGTGGTCGACCGGACCGTTCCTGCGGTGTGTGGGCGTGCCGCTGGGAGCCGTGGTTATGTCCCGGCACCTGGGGCAGTGGGATTGGGTGTGAGCAAGGCACGGTCATAGGCGTCGGCGTAGTTCGCGGAGGGCGGCGGCGTGCAGTTGGCTCACTCGGGTCTCGGTCACCCCGAGGCGCTCGGCGATCTGCGCGAACGTCAGCTCCTCGCGGTAGTGCCAGTCGATGACCCGGTGGATCCGGTCGGGGAGGCGATCCACGGCAACCAGCAGCCGGTGCCGTGCGTCGGCGTCGACCGCGCTCTGTTCCGGGTCGCCTGGTGCGGGCAGACCGAGTCGTGCCGCGTCGTCACAGCTGAGGCCGTCGAGCACGGCCGGGTCCGCGACCGGCCCCAAGGACGCTTCCCGCACCTCCGACACCGACATGCCGCTGGCCGCCGACACTTCACCGGGAGCAGGTTGCCGGCCGAGGGTGTGCCCCAGGCTCGCCGCGACCTTGCTCACCGTGCGACGCCGGACCCAGTACGACCGGGGCATGCCACCGCAGGCACGCAGCTCGTCGAGGATCGCGCCCTTGATGCGGGCGATCGCGTACCTCTCGAACGGCCTGCCACGGTCCGGGTCGAACCGCTCGAGCGCCTCGAACAACCCGAGCATGCCCACCGAGACCAGGTCGGCGCGCTCCACGTGATCAGGCAGCCGGCCGCCGACACGTGCTGCGACCCGCAGCACCAACGGCCGGTACTTGAGGACGAGCTCATCGCGCAGGACAGGATCCCTGTCCCGTGCGTACGCCGTCAGTTGCGCATCTCCGCTGACTCCCGCTCCCGTCGACACCGTGGGAGCGGGACCATCAGGCTCGGGGATGCGCTTGCTCATAGGCCTTCCGCAGTCGCTCGACACTGACGTGCGTGTAGATCTGAGTGGTCGCCAACGTGGCATGCCCGAGCAGCTCCTGCACGCTGCGCAGGTCGGCACCGCCCTCGAGCAGGTGGGTGGCCGCCGTGTGTCGGATGCCGTGCGGCCCGAGGTCGGCAACGTCCTCGACGCCGGCGAGTCGCTCGTGGACGACGCGCCGCACGGTGCGTTGGTCCACCCGTCCGCCACGGGCACCGACGAACAACGCGTGGCCGCTGCGCGGGCTGCACAGCTGCGGACGACCACGGTGACACCACTCGTCGACAGCTCTGGCCGCCGGCACACCCACCGGCACGCTGCGCTCCTTGTTGCCCTTGCCGACGACACGCACGACGCGTCGGTCCCGGTCCAGGTCGTCGACATCGAGGCCGCACAGCTCACTCACCCGGATCCCGGTGGCGTACAGCACCTCGAGCATCGCTCGATCGCGAAGTCCGAGCGCGCTGCCTTCGTCTGCGTCGGCGATGCTCGCCAAGAGCGCCGACACCTCATCCTTGCCCAGGATGCCGGGCAACGGCCGGTGTGCCTTCGGGGAGGCCAGTGCCGCCCCTGGATCGGTCGGGATCCACCCACGGCGGGCCGCGTAGCTGGTGAACGCCCGCGCCGCTGCAGCCCGCCTGGCCAGCGTGGTGCGGGCGCGGCCGGCCGCATCGAGCTGGCCCAGCCATCCCCGCAGCAGGCGGAGGTCGATGGCGGCCAACTCGGTGATCTCGCACTCCACGGCGTAGCTCAGCAGCGCGCGAATGTCGCCGGAGTACGCACGGACGGTGTGCACGGAGAGGCCACGCTCGGAAGTGAGATGCCGCATGAACTCGCTGAGGGAATCCTCGAACTCGTCGGGCAGCGGCGTATCGGTCACACCCGACACGCTCCGCATCAGGCGCGGCCACGTCAAGCACCTCCTTCCGGGGTGTCGCGCGGTTCCGGCACCTTCGCCTGCTCGCCCAACGACCAGCCGGTCGCGCCCCGCTCGATCCAACCGGCCGTCAACAGGTTGCCGAGGGCACGCAGCACCCGGCGAGGAGCGAGCCCGGCGCGCCTGGCCAGCTCGTCGGCGGAGAACTCACCACGAGCGCCGAACGCCTCGAGGACCAGGCCGGCATCGTGGTCCAAGGCATCCCGCGGCCGGCTGGACCCCTGCCGTTGCGGAGCCAGGTCTGCGCCTAGCCGCCCCACCATCTCCACTACGTCGTTGGCGTCGGTGACGCACTCCGCCACGTGCGACTGCAGGAGCTGGTGGCACCCTGCGGACATCGTCGATGTCACCGGTCCGGGCACGGCCATCACCGGACGCCCCAGCTTCTCCGCCCACCGCGCCGTATTGCTCGCCCCCGACCGTAGCGCCGCCTCCACGACCACCACCCCGGCGGCCAGGCCGGCGATCACCCGGTTGCGTTCGAGGAACCGGTAGCGGGTCGGCTCGCTGCCGGGCGGGAACTCACCGACCAGCACGCCATTCGCCGCGATTTCGCGGAACAGGCCGTCATGGCCCCGCGGGTAGCACACGTCCAAGCCACACGGCAGTACGGCGATCGTCGGTCCACTGGCGGCAAGCGCACCGCGGTGCGCCCGCCCGTCGATGCCGTAGGCGCCGCCGGAGACGACTGTCCACGACCGGTCGGCCAGCGACGAGGCCAGCTCGGCCGCGACGTAGGCGCCGTAGTCCGTCGCCGCGCGGGCTCCGACCACGGCCACCGCCCGGTCGGTCAGCGACCGCAGGTCCGCCTCGCCCTTGACCCACAGCAGCAGCGGACGCTTGACCTGGAACGCGTCGAGTGCCGGCGGCCACTCGGGATCACCCGGCACCACCACCCGGACTCCTGCCTTGGTTGCGTGCTCCAGGTCGCGGGCCGGATCGGCATCCGGCAGCCGGAGACGGTAGCCGTCGACGCCGCGCACCTGGAGCTCGTCGCTCTGCAGTGCGGCCCACACCTCGTGTGCCGAGGTCTCCGTGACGAGCTTGCCGACCCGCTGGTCGCCGGGTTCGACGATCCTGCTCAATGCGACCCGCGCCAGTCGCTCGGCTTCGTCGGACTGCACCAGTGTCGTCATCGCGACAGCACCCCCAGCTTCAGTGACAACGCGGTCGCGACGTCGTCCGCCGTCGGCCTCGGATGGTCGGCGAGATCAGCCAGCGACCAGGCCACTCGCAGCACGCGATCCATCCCGCGTGCGGTCAGTCGCCCCTTGCCGAACTCGGCTTCCACTACGGCGGCTGCCTCGGGTTCGGGGCGGAATCTGGTACGCAGCAGCTTGGCCGGCAGTTCGACGTTGGTGCGCCAGCCCTCGCCGGCGAACCGTGCGGCCATCCGCGCCCGCGCCGCTGCGACGCGTTCGGCCACCGCCGCTGTGCTCTCGGCGTGGGCGGCGCCGTAGGCGAGGTCGAGCCGCGACAGCGGGCGCATCGACACGCTCAGGTCGACCCGGTCGAGCAACGGACCGGACAGCTTGCTCAGATAGCGTCGGCGAGTGACTGCGCTGCAAGTACAACGGCTGGCATCGTCCTCGGCGACGGCGCACGGGCACGGGTTCGCCGCCATGACCAAGCTGAAGCGGGCCGGGAACCGTACGCTCTCGCGCTGCCGGCTGATCACCAGCTGACCCGACTCCAACGGTTGCCGCAACGCATCGAGCACGCTGGCGGCGAACTCGGGTGCCTCGTCGAGGAAGAGCACGCCGCGGTGGGCAAGTGACGCTGCACCCGGCCGGATGCGATGGCTGCCGCCGCCGACCACCGCGGGCACCGTTGCGGTGTGGTGCGGTGCACAGAACGGTGGCCGCTCTACCAACGCATAGTCGCCAAGCAGCGCACCTGCCACCGAGTGGATGGTCGTCACCTCGAGCGCCTCGGTACGTTCCAGCGGCGGCAACAGGCCGGGTAGCCGTTCCGCGAGCATGGTCTTGCCGGTGCCGGGGCTACCGTGCAGGAACAGGTGGTGGCCGCCTGCGGCGCTCACCTCTACGGCGAGCCTGGCGTCGACCTGGCCCGCCACGTCCGCCAGGTCTCTGTCGGTCGCCACGGACAGCCGGCCCGATGACACGGCCGCACGGCCTTCCTGCGGTTCGACCGTGGCCTGTGGCGGGTGCGCCGACTCCTCCCACGGTTCACCGCGCAGGTCGTAGAGCAACTGCCGCAGGCACCACACGGCGAGGACGTCGACTTCCGGGACCAGCCGTGCCTCGGCGGCGTTGGCGTGCGGCACGACGAAGCCCGTGAACCCCTCGGCGACTGCGGCGAGGACGGCCGGCAGCACGCCGGACACCGGGCGGACCGAGCCGTCCAACCCGAGCTCGCCGAGCAGCACCAGCTTCTCCAGCGGCGTCTTCGGGAGCGCGTCGGCGCCGGCGAGCACGCTCGCGGCCAGGGCCAGGTCGAATCCCGTGCCTTGCTTGCGTAGCCCCGCGGGCGACAGGTTGACGGTGACGCGCCGGTTCGGCCACGACTCCCCGCTGTTCACCACCGCTGCGCGGGCGCGGTCGCGGGCCTCGTGCACAGCCGTGTCCGGCAGGCCCACCAGGTGGACACCGGGCACTCCCTGGCCGACGTCGGACTCCACCTCCACGACCCTGCCCTCGACGCCGAGCACTGCCACCGACCACGCGCGTGCGACGGCCATCACGCAACCCCGCGCAGGTGTTCGATGGCGTAGCCGCCGCCGGTCGGCAGGCACGACACACCGACCAGGTCGATACGGAGGTCGTCGTAGGGGTGGTCCCACGCCTTCAGCCACTCCAGGGCGAGCAGGCGCAGGCGTTGACGCTTGCCCGGTGTCACGGCCTCGAACGGGGAGCCGTAGCTACCGCTGGTCCTGGTCTTCACCTCGCACACCACGACCGTCTCGGCTTCGCGGGCCACGATGTCGATCTCCCCCACCGGACAGCGCCAGTTGCGGGCCAGGACGACGAAGCCGTTGCGCACCAGGAAGTCGACGGCCAGCTGTTCACCGCGGGCACCGAGCTCTTCCGTTACCGCCATGCGATCACCTCCGCCCTGAAGCATCGGCGGCAGGCGGGGTGATCCGTAGGGGCGGGAGCGGAATTGTGGACGAAGGGATCGGGGTGGGTGGCGCCGCTGTTCGACCGGGAAGTGTGGGTAGCTGGCGACCGGGTACGGACCTGGGTTCGAAGAGCACTCGCTCGACCGGGAGGCGGGGCCAGTCGTCGTCGGGGCGCGGGTACGGGCGGGGCGGGCATGCTGACGGCCGCGCTCGATCGGACCAAACCCGTGCTCGGTCGGGACGGAGCCCGCCGCAGGCATACGGGTCGCGGGCGCTCGGCTGCCGCAGACCTGCCGCTGGTATGCGGGGCGCCAGGCTCGACCGGAGTGCGACCGCCGGCCGGGGGTGCAGGCGCTCGGGCCGCAGCCGGCGCGCAGACGTTGGGCCAGAGTGCGATCGCCGCCGGCGCGGGGGTGCGAGCACACGGGCCGGGAACGGACCGCCGCCGCGACGCCAGCACTCGACCGGAACGCGATCGCCGCCGGGCACGGGCACTCAGGCCAGGAACGGACCGCCGCCGGGCACGGGCACTCAGGCCAGGAACGGACCGCCGCCGGGCACGGGCACTCAGGCCAGGAACGGACCGCCGCCGGGCACGGGCACTCGACCGGAACGCCATCGCCACCGGGCACGGGCACTCGACCGGAACGCCATCGCCACCGGGCACGGGCACTCGACCGGAACGCCATCGCCACCGGGCACGGGCACTCGACCGGAACGCCATCGCCA